>NZ_MJGC01000060.1 GCF_001746915.1 Desertifilum tharense IPPAS B-1220 | reverse complement strand
AAGAAGGGAGTTAGGAGTTGGGGGTTGGGGAAGAAGGGAATTGGGAGTTAGGAGTTGGGGGTTGGGGAAAGAAGGGGGTTGGGAGTTAGGAGTTGGGGGTTGGGGAAGAAAGGAAGTTGGGAGTTAGGAGTTGGGGGATGAGAAAACGTGGTAACTATTAACTCAGCACTCTTTTGCGCCTATCTCCCGATCCTCTTCCGCACTCAGAACCCCACCACTTGGCGTACAAGCTACGGAACTCGGAACACCGCTACGCGGAAGCAAGCTACGGAACTCGGTACTTTGCACTCCTTTCCCCCACCCTCTTCTCACTCAGCACTCAGCACTCAGCACTTTACACTTAGTAAGGCCATTTCCAGTTAACGATTTCTGGCTTGTCGATGCCAAACTCGTAGGCGTAGTGGCGACAGCTAATTTGTTCATTTTTGAACTTTTCTTTAGCGTGTGCGCCTGCTACTTTGAGCTTGGGAATGCGATCGATTGCATCCATTGCAATACTAAAGCGATCGACTTGGTTATTAATCGCTAACTCCAGAGGCGTGTTAATATTACCCTTTTCCTTGTAACCGCGAACGTGCAGGTTCTTGTGATTGGTGCGACGGTAGGTGAGGCGGTGAATTAGCCAGGGATAGCCGTGGAAGTTAAAGATAATCGGTCTATCGACAGTAAACAGGCTATCAAAATCGCGATCGCTTAAACCGTGGGGATGTTCGGTATCGGGTTGCAGCTTGAACAAGTCCACCACGTTGATAAAGCGAATCTTCAGTTCTGGAAATTCTGCGCGTAGCATGGCGGTGGCGGCTAAGGCTTCCTGGGTGGGAATATCCCCCGCACAAGCCATTACTACATCGGGTTCTTCACCGCGATCGTTACTCGCCCAATCCCAAATTCCCAGTCCTTTAGTACAATGGGCGATCGCCGCTTCCATATCCATGTACTGCAAGTGCAACTGCTTATCGGAGACAATCACGTTAATGTAATTCTTACTCCGCAAGCAGTGATCGCCAACCGATAGCAGCGTATTCACATCCGGGGGTAAATAAATCCGCGTCACATCCGGACTCTTATTGACGACGATATCAATAAAACCGGGGTCTTGGTGAGTAAAACCATTATGGTCTTGTCGCCAAACCGTGGACGTGATCAACAAATTCAAAGAAGCAATATCGGCCCGCCACGAAAGTTGATTGCAGATATCTAACCATTTAGCGTGTTGGTTAAACATCGAATCAATCACATGGACAAACGCCTCATAAGTCGAGAAAAAGCCGTGGCGTCCGGTGAGTAAATACCCTTCTAACCAGCCTTCTAGGGTATGTTCGCTTAACATTTCCATCACCCGACCATCGGGGGAAAGTTCGCCACCATCCGCATCTTCGGGTAAATACTCCGCGATCCAGAACTTCTTACTCACCTCGTAAACTGCATCCAGTTTATTCGAGGTATTTTCATCTGGGCCAAAGACGCGGAAGTTCTGGGGATTCATTTTCATGATGTCGCGGAGGAATACCCCTAAAGGTTGGGTATTAGAGACCTCTGACTGCCCCGGCTTGGGCACTTCAATCCCATATTTACGAAAATCGGGCATCCGCAAGTCTTTCCGCAACAGACCGCCGTTCGCGTGGGGATTGGCACTCATGCGGCGATCGCCTTTTGGGGCCAGTTCCTTCAATTCATCAATCAGCTTGCCCGTATCGTCAAATAGTGCTTCGGGCTTATAGCTTTTCATCCACTCTTCTAGCATCCGCAGATGTTCGGGATTGTTATTCATCCCAGATAGAGGAACTTGGTGGGCCCGCCAAAAGCCTTCTACTTTGCGACCGTTGACATAGCTAGGCCCCGTCCAGCCTTTCGGACTGCGGAAAACAATCATCGGCCAGCGGGGGCGAGTGGCTGTCCCCCGACTGCGGGCTTCTTGTTGAATCTTGCGAATTTCGCTAATACAGCGGTCTAGCGTCGCCGCCATCGCCTGGTGCATACTTTCGGGATCGGAACCTTCCACAAAGTAAGGCGTGTAGCCGTAGCCTTTAAACAAATCTTCGAGTTCTTCGGGGCTAACGCGCGACAAAATGGTCGGGTTGTTAATCTTATAGCCGTTGAGGTGAAGAATCGGCAAAACCGCCCCATCGCGAATGGGGTTGATAAATTTATTGGAGTGCCAAGCAGTGGCTAAAGGCCCAGTTTCAGATTCTCCATCGCCGACAACAACCACAGAAATCAGATCGGGATTATCGAATACTGTTCCGTAGGCGTGGGAAATGCTATAGCCGAGTTCGCCGCCTTCGTGGATGGAACCGGGGGTTTCTGGGGTGCAATGACTTCCGACGCCGCCGGGGAAGGAAAATTGTCTAAAGAATTTCCGCAACCCTTCTTCGTCTTCGCTTTTATCGGGATAAATCTCGCTGTAGGTGCCTTCTAGATAAATGGGGGCGAGAACTCCAGGCGCGCCATGTCCGGGCCCGGTGAGGTAGATGGCGTCAACATCGTATTTTTTGATAACGCGGTTGAGGTGAATGTAGAGGAAAGATAAACCGGGACTCGATCCCCAATGGCCTAATAGGCGCTTTTTGATGTGTTCGGGTTTGAGAGGTTCTTTGAGAAGGGGATTATCTCGCAAGTAGATCATGCCCACGGCTAAGTAGTTGCAGGCTTGCCAGTAGGCATGAATTTTGCGGAGTTCGTCAGAACTTAAAGGCGTTCCTTCAACGGACGATCTCGCTTGGCCAAAGGCACTGATACTTTCGATAGCGGTAGCTTTTTCGGGAGTTGCAACCATTTTTCTCTCCTAAAGTTGAGCAATTGATTGGGTTGTCATTGAAGTCAGCACTGTTTGGGTGTGGGGTCTGGTCAGTGCTTGAAGATGACGGCAATCTGAAGTTGAAACACAAGCACGCTATTTTGCAGGATTGCAACCCTTCAAGCGTTCTGCAAACTTCCGATGGGCGAGCGGTGATTTTAGTTGAGACTCAGCGAGCAAATTGTGAGTTTTTTTACAACCCTACTCCAGTCAATCGAGCTTGCGTTCTAGGTGTTAGGCTACCAAGATGAAAACTTGGCGTCAAGCCAGAAAAGCTTAAGAAATTTTCAGGGTTAAACCTTAATTTTTCTTCTGCTTTTAGATAGAAAATTCTGAGGCGATCGCCCAAGGATTGACGCCGCTTCAACCCTCTAATGACATAAAGTTATAACAACAATCTAAAGCTTTCTTCTGCTCAGTCAAATGGTCTGTCCCTGGATAAAGTGCGACTCAAGTCTTTGTCTGTAAAGGGTTATACGATTTTTAGATCCGCCGTTTAGATATGAAAACTCAATCTTAATGTCATGTTAACTTTAGAAAAATTGAACGTTTGGCTACAGTAAATCCTAAAGCGATGGGCAAGATTCTTAAATTGTCGTGAAAAATTTTAGACGCGCATTGCGAACCCTTCACAGCTTTAGCAAAATGAAGGCAATCTCTCTTCAAGAAACTACGGCATTGCCCAAGCAATGATTCTCTAGAACGGCAACCAAGCTTATGAAAATCTTAGTATTGAATGCGGGATCGAGTTCCCAAAAAAGCTGTCTCTATGAATTGAGTGGCGAGACTTTACCCGAAGAATCTCCCCCTCCCCTGTGGGAAGCGAAGGTAGACTGGTCGCACCATCAAGGATTTGCGGAATTTGAAGTCAAAACCCATCGCGGCGCTCAATGGGTGGAAAAGGTGAAGAAGAGCGATCGCGCTCAGGTCATTGCTCAAATGCTCGATAGCTTGTGGAGTGGCAGCACGCAGGTGATTGCAGGGCCTGAAAGCGTGGATATTGTTGGCCATCGGGTAGTACATGGGGGACAAGACTATCGTGAAAGCACAATTGTGACAGAGGAGGTGAAAAGCGCGATCGCTCAATTAGCCCCCTTTGCGCCCGTGCATAACCCCGCTAACCTAGAGGGGATCGAAGCCATTGAAAAGGTGTTAGGGAACGTCACTCAAGTTGCCGTTTTCGATACCGCCTTTCACGCCCACCTGCCGTTAGCCGCAGCCGTTTATCCCGTTCCTTACGAATGGTTTGAGCAGGGAATCCGCCGCTATGGATTTCATGGCATTAGTCACGAATATTGCGCCCAACGCGCCGCCCGCTTGCTCCAAAAGGATCTCCAGTCCCTACGCCTGATTACCTGCCATTTAGGGAACGGGTGTTCTCTCGCCGCGATCGCCAACGGGCGAAGCATCGCCACCACAATGGGATTTACACCCCTCGAAGGGTTAATGATGGGGAGTCGTTGCGGTTCTATCGATCCGAGTATCCTCATTCATTTGATGCGACATCATCGCTATACCCCCGATCGATTGGATGAGGTGTTAAATAAGGAGTCAGGCTTGCAAGGGGTTTCTGGAGTTTCAGCAGATATGCGGGGAATTCGAGAAGCGATCGCCCAAGGGAATCAACGGGCGCAACTGGCTTTTGATATCTATATCCATCGCCTGCAATCGGCGATCGCCTCTCTACTTCCCAGTTTAGGCGGCTTAGATGCGTTAGTCTTTACCGCCGGAGTGGGGGAAAATTCCCCAGAAGTTCGCGATCGCGCCTGTGCGGGGTTAGGCTTCCTCGGCGTTCAACTCGACGCCCAAACCAATCAAAACTCCCCCAAAAATTGCGAAATTAGTACCCCTGACTCAGCCGTGCGGGTTCTGGTTATCCACACCGAAGAAGATTGGGCGATCGCCAAAGCTTGCTGGCAGCTTAAATAGCCCGATGCGTCCAGAAGCGGGCAAATTCTACCACATAGGCTTCCTGTTCTGGAGTTTCCACACTTCCGGGGCGGGCTTTGCGAATTTCTGCGAATGCCTCTAAGGGAGAATACCCCAAAGCCACCAAGCAAGAAGCCGTCACTAGCCCCGTGCGCCCTAACCCCGCCTTGCAGTGAATCACCACCGTTTGACCCTGGTTGAGTGCTGATAGGATCGTTTGCACTAAATGGCCTAAACCTAACATAGAGGTTGGCGTGCCAAAATCTCGAATCGGAAACCAGACTGATTGCATTTCCCGCGCTTGCACGCAGTTGAGTAAATTGGGAATCTGTAATTGTTCCCAATCGTCGGCTTCTAATAAAGTCACGAGGATTTGCGTGCCATAGTCATGTTTAAGGCGGTGCAAATCTTGGTCTAAATTCCGCTGCCAAATCGCTCGCATTCCCTTATTTTGTTTGCCGGGAGCCAGTGTCATGCCTAAACGCCCTGAGCGCGGTATCACCTCATCCGACAAAAAGTCCACCTGGATCGGGTGCGTGTCGGAAGTAATCAGCGGGCGGCGATCGCGCTTAGGAAGATTTAGGGAAGTTTGGGTCATAAGAGGGGGAATCTGTTAAAACGACGGTAAGGCAGGTTAGATGAGGTCGCTGTTTGGCGGGAAACGTCAATTTTCAGTTAGTTTGGTCTCCGGATGGGCAAATCATCATAGAAGTCCGAATGTAGAATTTTATACGAATTATCTTTTTAAAGGATTCCTGGGAGTGCCGTGAAGCTGATTGATTGGGTTAGTTTTCTAGGTTTAATCGTCTCGCTGATCGTTCTGTGGCAGTTTCGCAACATTCTGTTATTGGTGTTCACTGCCATTGTGCTAGCGATCGCGTTGAACAGTTTGGTACGTTTCCTCAACCGTCGCTGCAACATTCCACGCGGGGCGGCCGTGTGGGTGGCGCTGTTGCTCGTTCTGATTGGCTTTAGCATTTTAATGGGGTTGATCTTGCCCCTATTCATCAGCCAGTTTCAACAGCTTATTTTGCTGGTTCCCCAAGGGGTTGAGCGTTTTATTATCTGGGCAAATCGGAATATTACCAATCCGCCAACCTGGTGGCCTTCGTTTGATATTGGCAGGCTTCCCCGTTTTAACGATATCAGCCAGCAACTGATTGCCTTGGTGCAACAAGTGTTTGGCAACTTCTTCGTTTTCTTTTCCGGTTCGGTGGCGATCGTCCTCCAGGTTTTGTTGGCGATCGTTCTCACCTTAATGTTTGTTTCTAACCCACCGGCCTATCGCCGCCTATTATTGCGTTTATTTCCTTCATTTTACCGCCGCCGCGCCGATGACATTCTTGCTAAATGCGAGGTTTCCCTACTGGCATGGTTGCGCGGAATTGCTATTAACTCCTTATTCGTGGCAACTGCTAGCGCCGTCGGCTTAATGATATTAGGGGTTCCCTTTGTTTTTGCCCATGCCGTTGTGGCAGGCGTTTTTAACTTTATTCCCAATATCGGCCCGATGCTGAGTGTCGTGTTTCCCGTATCGGTGGCGTTCTTAGATTCCTTTGGCAAAGCGATCGCCGTCATTATCCTGTATGCGATCGTCCAAAACATTGAAAGTTACCTGATTGCTCCAATGGTAATGCAACAGCAGGTGTCGCTACTTCCGGCAGCAACCCTCGTGGCTCAAATTTTCTTCGCCACCTTTCTAGGGCCTGTCGGTTTAATTTTGGCCCTTCCCCTAGCGGTGGTGAGCAAAACCTGGATTGAAGAAGCGATTCTTAAAGATGTCTTCGATCGCTGGCCCGAAAAGGATTCAGAAGCCCTTCCCGAACCGATCGTTACACCGGAGGCGATCGCAGCGATCCCCCCCAGTGAAGTTTCCCAAACGCTGCCACCCACAGAACCCTCGCCCCCTGAGAATTCTTCAGAAATTACTCACCCTTAGATCGGGGGGTTGGGGGCAAAGGAGCGATGACCGATCGGCGATCGCCTTTGGCGGGCTACTGAACCCCGGAAATGCTCATTGATTGGGTTGTGTCTCTAAAATGTTGAGCGAGTAGTTGTTGAGCGATCGCTATTGGCATTCCCGTTTGTTGAGCGAGATCCCTAGGGCCGGGCAGTCCTCCCCCTAGGTCTATGACTCGCCATCCCTTTCCCTCATTGACCAATGCAACTAACCCTCCAGCTTCTCCCATCAGCCAGGAAGCCAAACCGTACTGACCCTGAACCGTAATCTTAGACACTTGGGGGGTTGGCAAATTGGGTTGACCCACAGATTGAATGACTGCCGATCTAATTTGTTGGCGCTGCTGCGAAGTCAGTGTTTGAGCAAGGCAGGCTGTAGGAGTTGCTAAGGATAGAGCCACTCCTGAAGTCAATAAGGTACCCGCAAAAATTAAACTGAGCGCGAAATGGTTTTTCATCAATTGAAATCCAGCGAACGTGTAGCCGGGGCTAGTTGTCCTAAAATACACTCAGGAACTCGTGAATTTAGTAAAACTTGGCAAAAACACGGGTTGGATCGATCCTCATTACTGGCGATCGCCGATCGGATCGCCAGCAACCGTTAAACCGATTCGCTCATGGATTTTTCTTCGGCATAAGTTAACATAGCTCCCGATCGCAAACGATGCATATAATCGTTCAGGTCGGCTAAGACTGAACCGGAGAGGAAATAGGCTCCTAATAGATTGGGGAACGCCATTCCCAAAAGCATCGCATCGCTAAAATCAATCACAGGGCCGGCATCTACTACCGCGCCTGTAAACACGGCGAGTAATAGTAAAACCTTGTAGATAATCACCGTGCGATCGCCAAATAAGTATTCCCAACTGCGTTCGCCATAATATCCCCAGGAAATCATGGTCGAAAAGGCAAACAGAAACACAGAAAGGGCGAGAAGCGTTGGGAACCAGCCAATGACTGTACCAAAAGCCTGACTGGTGAGTTCAGCACCGCTCAAACCTGCAAATTGAGCATCGTCGTAAACTCCAGTAATCACAATCACCAAAGCCGTCATATTGCAGACCACAACCGTATCAATAAACGGTTCGAGTAGCGCTACAATGCCTTCGCGGACGGGTTCTTCTGTACGGGCGGCTGAATGCGCGATCGCAGCCGAACCAATTCCCGCTTCATTGGAAAAAGCCGATCGCCTAAACCCTTGTACCATAACCCCAATAAACCCACCCGCAACGGCTTGGGGATTAAAGGCCCCGCCGATAATTGCGCCAAGTGCTGTGGGAATTTGAGTAAAGTTGGCTAACAAGATCCAAACTGAGGCAATGACGTAAATGAGGCACATGGCTGGAACGATGGTTCCGGCCACAATGCCAATGCGTTCGATCCCGCCAATAATCACCAGTCCGACTAAAACCATCAGCACTAAGCCGTAAAGCCAACTGGGAATGCCTGGAATGACTCCGGCTACTGCGCCGTAGGATTGGTTAGCCTGGAACATGGTAGCCCCGCCAAAGGTACCGCCAATGCAGAGAATGGAAAATAAGATGGCTAGCACTTTGCCAAAACCGGCCATCCCGCGTTCGGCTAACCCTCTGGAAAGATAGCGCATTGGGCCGCCGGAAATGGTGCCATCGGGTTTAATAATTCGGTATTTTTGACCGAGGGTGCATTCCACAAATTTGGAGGTCATCCCCAACAGACCGCCAATGGTCATCCAAAAGGCGGCACCCGGTCCGCCTACGGTAATGGCGATCGCCACGCCGGCAATGTTCCCCAAGCCGACTGTTGCCGACAGCGCCGCCGCCAACGCCTGAAAATGCGTGACTTCTCCGGTTTCGTTGGGATCGTCATATTTACCGCTGACGACATCAATGGCGTGTTTAAAAGCGCGAATGTTAATAAACCGCATCTGGATGGTGAAGATAATGGCTCCCATCACCAGCCAAAGCACAATAAAAGGAATTCCTGTCCCTGCATCAAAAAACAGCACTGCGAAGATGATCTCGTTGACAAACCAAGTAAAACTCTCGTTCAGACGGGCAATAAAGCCGCCTCCGCCAACCGTTTCTTCCTGAGCGAGTGCTACGCTCGGAATCAACAAAAATAGCAGAAAGTAGAGCCACGCTCGTCGTCTCATAGCGCTCCTTTGCAATCCTCAAGACTTGTTAAGAAAGTACCTAGCTCGCACCGGGCAAAATGTTTTAATAGAACATTTTGGATCGGTACCACCGCTAGGCGATCGCGAGAATTCAACCCCCAGGGCCAAGTTCTCACATTGAGTTTATCGAAATTTACCTCTACAGAGAGAGCGAATTCTGTCTTAAGACAGATAGACTTACGACAGTTCTTAAAAATTATTCACAAGCAGAACGCTCGCGAAAAGCGATCGCAACTTTAACATTATTAAGAGGCAACCCACCTGTAAGTAAGGAAAATTCAAATAACTATGAGCTTACTTAACATAGAGCGCGTTCTCGTCCCCATCGACTTCTCCGAAGCCTCGTTTAATGTTCTCGAACAAGCTCTTGAATTTGTCAAAGATCCAGCTCGGCTACATGTTTTACACGTCTTACCTCACCTGAATCCTGGAGATCCGGGGATCATGTGGAATCAAGTTAACGATCAAACCCGCAAGCAACACGTTGAGGAAGCTTTTCGCCAACGCTACCCCGATTCCCAATACCCAGGAATTCATTTTAGTAGCGCGATTGGCAGTCCGAGTTCTGAAATTATTGACTATGCCAAAGCCCACAACATTACCCTAATTGCGATCTCATCTCATGGTTACACGGGCTTAAGTCGATTTCTGCTGGGATCGGTAACAGAAAAAGTGATTCGCTACGCTCATTGTCCGGTTTTGGTCTTGCGTCAAGCCTGAAGTTTCAGTTAAAGTTCATTGGGCTATTCGAGCCAACCCCATCGCTTTTGAGTTAAACATCGTAAGCTAAAAGAAAACTTGGAGCGATGAATTCCCATGCCACGATTTCAACCCTATAGTATCCAAATGCAGATTGCTCGGATGTTTGCTGAGGGTCAATCGTTCTTTGCTTTAACTCGCGTTCAAGACTGGTTGAGAGAGCGAAACCAGAACCCCGCAGACTACGAAATTATTTTTCATCAAAAGCCTGCACCTCCAGGTTCTCAGGAGGTTATCCAAATTGAGATTGAACTGAAGCGAAAAGACGGTCAACCTGTTGATGAATGGCTGTTAGCCGAAGTTAACCGTCCCGCTTAAACTTAGTATCGCCAGCGCGAGACAAACCCTCTGGCATCAAGATGCACAATATCAGGGAATGAGGCATATCGGCCAAGTCCGCCTTGCCACCAAGGGTCTAGCAGGTTGTAAAGTTGCAAGCCGGATAAGCCATTGACATAAAAGTCAATTCCATCCCCTTCGAGGTGGCGAGAGTAAATGGCACCCCCTACCGCAGCGTTGATGGCGGGTGGGCGGTACCAACTGGTAATGATAAACGGTCTACCAATGCGGTTGCGAGCTTCCTGTGCCGCTCTGGCAATTCTGACCATCCCGTAGGTAATTGAGGTGTTTGGGGGAATTCGCGTTCCGCCATGCGTGGCTTCTGCCCAGGTAAAGTTAGAACCCACAAAAATCGGTTGATACAGACCTACGGGGTTACTGATGCCCGGTACGCGGATCGTCGGGCCGGTCGGAACTGGGGCGGGGGCTGGGGTTGGGGCAGGTGCTGGGGCAGGTGCTGGGGCGGGCGTTGGGGCAGGTGCTGGGGCAGGCGTTGGGGTAGGTGCTGGGGTAGGAGGTCGGATAGGTGCTTCAGGATTGGCAAAAATCAGTTGGGAGTGACCTTTAAAGACATACCAGGTGTTAAATCCTCCCAGGACAGCGAAATAGAGGGTAAATTTCCAATGTCCTTGTTCTTCTAACCAAGCAGCAATTCGGTATTCGGAGTTCGCTCTGACCGCATAAAGTTCTGAGGGAGATAGCTCTGAAGATTGTCTTGGCGATCGCTTCAGGACGGTATCTACGGTGATGCGGATTCTAGCACGACCATCATTCGCCATAGCAAATTAAGGTATTCTCTAGCTTTAACATCCGTGTATCTTATCAGCAGTTGGTTGACTTCAGTTGGAGATTTGGAGAATTTCAGGGCAATTGCAAGCGCTTGCAGCGAATTTCGCTCAATTTGGGAGAACATGCGAAAACAGAAACATTGCAAGTGATTTTACTGAAAGATTCTTTTAATGGGTCAAATAACTTGCATGAAAGCTCAAGACGCAACTCAGAATCGGGGCTGGATTATTGGCTTCTGGCTCTATTTTTTACTCCTTGTACTGATCTCTGTGGGTGCTTATTTACAAGCATTGCCTGAAAATTTAACGCAGCAAGATAAGCTAGGGCATTTTATTTTATTAGGGTTGGCAGGCTTTCTCGGCCATCAAGCGCTAGGTCGGCGTTCGATCTCAGTTTTGCGCGTCATGCTGCCTTTAGGTCCGAGTTTAGCAACGGTGTTTTCAACCCTTGATGAGTTTCTGCAACTGCTATCGACGACTCGCAGTTTTGATTTAGTTGATTTATGGTCAAACTGGATCGGGATTTGGCTCTTTTACGCCGTAGCAGAAACCGCGCAACAAATACTGAAAAAGCGGCGTTCTCAACACAAGTAGGGGGGCGTGGGGCGATTCTCTTTCTCAATCAGGATGTTCTCCCCCAAGGGATCGGCTCACAATTGAGGAGGTCAATCTGGCAACGTGTTGAATTATGTTTGATCTGTTACTGCCGATGGGTCTGGCTGTTTATGTCGCTTTGAATTTAGGGGCGAATGATGTTGCCAATTCAATGGGAACCTCAGTGGGATCTAAAGCAATTACTCTACGGCAGGCGATCGCGATCGCAGGTGTTCTAGAGTTTACCGGCGCAGTCTTATTCGGCAAAGAAGTCTCTAAAACGCTAGCCACCGAGATAACAGAACCCCATCTGTTTGCCGCACAGCCCCAGGTGTTGCTCGTTGGGATGATTGCGGTTTTACTCAGTTGCGGGATTTGGTTGCAGATTGCCACCTCCTTTGGTTTTCCGGTGGCGTCTTCTCAGGCGGTGGTAGGCGCGATCGCGGGATTTAGTTTGGTCGCCGTTGGCTCGCAGGCGGTAGACTGGTCTTCTCTACGACTCATTTCCCTCACTTGGATTCTCACTCCGGTGGCGAGTGGTGGCTTGGCGGCTCTATTTTATCGGGTGGTTCGCGCTTCAATTCTCGATAGCGATCGCCCCTTACAACAACTGGCAGAATGGATACCCTGGCTGAGTGTAATTTTATTTGGTTTGTTTGGGGCGATCGTTCTACCCTCTATTTTTCCCCAATCTTCCCTCGCCGGATTGCCGATCCATGATTTTCAGCTCGCAACGGTGGCGATCGCCACTCTGACTCTCACAACCCTTGGCTGGCGATCTCTACCCGCAACCCCAGAGGAGTCCATCGCCCATCAGCAAACGCTTGTCAATCGACAAATGGCCCGGTTTCAGGTTCTGAGTGCTTGCTTTGTCGCCTTTGCACATGGTTCTAATGATGTGGGGAATGCGATCGCGCCATTAGCCGCAATTACCTATATTCAAAGTACGGGAAGCGTTCCGGGTAGCGGTTTTGAGGTTCCCTTGTGGATTTTGCTCATCGGCGGAGTGGGGATTGTCATCGGTTTAGCGTTGTGGGGAAAAAATGTGATTGCCACCATTGGAGAAAATATTACCCCCTTGCAACCGAGCGGTGGCTTTTGTGCGGAACTCGCCACAGCAACAACGATTTTACTCGCTTCGCGCGTGGGTTTGCCCGTTTCCACCTCTCACGCTTTGGTGGGTGCAGTGGTGGGAATTGGTTTAGTACAGCAACACCTAGATCGAACGCCCTTAAGCTTGCAAACCCTGAAAGGAATTGGTTTAGCTTGGATCGTGACGATTCCGATCGCGGCGGGTTTGGGGGCGGCAATTTTTGCGATCGCGCAATTGTTCCTCTAAAGTTAGTTGTGCAAATTTCCGATGATTAACTGATAGGCAGGAGCGATTTTAGCTAAATTTTCCATTAAGATTTCTCACCGGCTGTATGGCATAACTCCTCTTGACGATTAATTCGATTACGATATTCTCGTAGCAATCGGTTGCCCGATCGATCCTTTTGGAAAATCTCGGCGCGATCGTTGAATGATTCCCTTTGTGTTTCCTGACGGTTGACCCGGCGGTTTGAGGATTCCTAGCGTACAGGTCACATCTGCTGTTGTTGTCCAATCAAAGCGATCGCGATTCCACTCACTCTCAACGATGAAGCGAGTTAACGACTTGCAACTTTCGCTTCTCTCTCCAGAGTGAATTTGTACAATACTAGGAATACCTCGCAAGGTTAGGTCGATCTCCTTGCCGATTAAAAGATCGACTCCTCCCTAGATAAGGGATGGATATCTACCCGTAGTCTTTGGCGCGAACGCGAATGGGACAAGTGGACAACTTACCAGAAAATCCTGGGGTGGAGGACGCGAAAACTGCCCAAGACCTGTTAAGCAGGTTAACGCAGGAACTCGAAAGTCTACAGCAAAATTTGATGGTTCAGATGAATCAGGACCTCAAACGGCTACAGACTGAGAAATCTCGTCTAGAGGAGGAAATTGAGGAGCTGCAAGCGCGAGCGCAGCACCTAAAGTCTCAGCAACTAGACTCTATTTTCCTGTCATCCAATCATCATCAACAACTGGCAACCCAAGAGTTAGCCCAAGCGCTGGCTTTACAGCTACGCGAATTCCTCAATCAACGACTTGAAGAACTGGCAGCTCAAGCTCATCAAGATGCGATCGCGGCGAACGATCGCTCCCTTAACGCCTTGAATGCGGCTCAAGAACAGCATCAAAACGCTCACCGCCTTTTGGCTTCTCTAGAGTCCACCTTGAGCCTCACGTTTCAGACGCTGCAACAGGATTTAGGGAGTTATCAAAGCTCGCTCTCGCAGCAACTGAGCCGCATGTATAACTTGGAACAGCAAGGCGAAGCGATTTTAGAAGCTTTGGTGAATCGCTTGCGCGAGCAAATTCGCAAAGAAAGTTTGGTTTCTCAAACGGTTGAACTGGAAGAACCCCGCTCGGAATCGCCTTCAAGCCGAGTTCTCCCCCCCACCCAACGCCCCAATCAGCTTCCCGCCTCCCGTTCTTCGCCCGCGCTACCCGTCAAGCCTTCTCCGGTAGCCTCCTCGCCTCAACCTCCATC
The DNA here is from genome assembly GCF_001746915.1 of Desertifilum tharense IPPAS B-1220. Classification (NCBI taxonomy): domain Bacteria; kingdom Bacillati; phylum Cyanobacteriota; class Cyanophyceae; order Desertifilales; family Desertifilaceae; genus Desertifilum; species Desertifilum tharense. The sequence goes on along the minus strand of NZ_MJGC01000060.1, from coordinate 49,998 downwards.
TGCGCCTAAACCCACTTCGCAAATTCAGATTGGCTTAGTGCTTGCCTTCCTGTCGGCGGTTGTGTTGTCCCTGTTTAACGTTTCTCTGAAGATTTTATTGAGAACATCGCCAGAACCGCGAACCATTCTAGGAATGTTTCAGTTACAGGGGTTAATTTCCCCCGGTTTTGGTAACTCGCTGCTGATCTTGTTTTTGCGAATGGTAGTGGTGATGGCGTTGATGCCGATTTTGGCAACGCTGCTCTATCCCCCCGTTTGGCAAGATGTCCGGCGGTTTATCCAGTCTCAAGATCGGGCTTTGATGGCGAAGGTGGTGGGAAGCGGTTTCTTTTTATTCCTCTCGCAAGTCTTTATTTATATTGCGATTGGGAATATTCCGACCGGAATTGCAATCACGATCTTCTTTATCTACCCGATCGTGACGGTGTTGGCTTCCTGGGGACTGTTTGGCGATCGCCCTACCCTAACTCGCGTTATTGCCATGCTCGTGATTGGTAGTGGCGGGATTCTGGCGCTACCCGCCGGTGGCGTACAAGGGAACTTTGGGGTTGGGGTTTCAGCCGCGATCGCCGCCGGGGTGACATTTGCTGGATACGTTCTGCTGACGCAAATGGGCACGAAAAAACTACACCCCATCCCCTTTACCCTGATTGCTTTTGCCTCAATCTTCGTCTTCTGTGGCTTAAGTTTAATGCTACCCCTGCCCCCCAATATGAGCGTTGTTGTCGATCCGACCGTGCGTACAGGATTGCTCATCGGGGGTGCCATTCTCGGCGTCTTCACTTTAGTCAGTTACTTGTTGAATAACTTTGCCATTCGCTTTGCAGGTGCCGCCCTTGCCTCCATTATCGGCACTAGCGGACCCGCTTTAACGGCCTTATTTGGCTTGTTGATTATTGGCGAAACCCTAAAAACTCAGCAGTGGCTTGGCTTAGGCTTAGTCACCTTGGGCGTTCTAGGGATGAGTTTAGAGCGAATGTTTGCCCCGAAAAAAGCCACCTAGCTTTATCCTAAAGGTATTGAATCTGCAAATAGGTTGGGGAAGTCACCTCAACCTTTTTTTTGATCTAGGGGTTGATTGGTGAACGCGCAATGTGATGAAGAGATAGAGCTGTTGATGGCAGTTGTTGAAAAGGAATAAAATATGGTCGCCGCTAGTAAGTCGGAGTTTAAGCATCTCTCCGTAATGACGATGAAAACTCCATCGGGCAATATGTACCAGTTACGCCTTAGTGCCCAATGGGGAAGAAAGACGATTGGATTGGGTAGCGATCGCTTTTTTGCCCTAAACCTTGCGTTAGAGGTTGACGAGTCAATTGAAGAATGTCGAACTAAAGGGAAAGATATAGAGATTGACAGCCTAAAAGAACTTGTTAAATCTCGCAGGGAAACGACTCCGCCTAGGGTCTTAAAAATAGTTGAAAAAGACGATCTAGCCATCCTCTGGGATAATTACGTAACCTTTCATCGCTCAAAAGGTGCATGGGAAGAAACCTATGTGCTAACCCACATCAAAACCGTGGGAAGTCTTGTCGGGAAGTGTCCTTATCAAAAGCTTGAGAATAAACAGGAAATTGTTAGATGGCTATTTGACGATCCCAAACGTTCTCCAGCAACATCGAAAAATCGATTGAAGCTCATTGTGGCAGCTATTGATTGGGCGTCAAAGCAAGGTCAAATCTCTCGTCACTGGGGAATTGAATATAGAGATTTACTGGAGAGTATTTCAATTAAAACCTGTCAATCCCCAAATGATGAGGATGAAAGCAATATTGAGATTTTCTCGGTTAAGGAAGTCTATCAAATTCTTGAAGCCCTAAAAACCGATTGCTTTTCTCGGTTCAAGGGCAAGCATCACCAATATTACAAGTATGTCTACTTCTGTTGGCTTACGGGATGCCGTCCTAGCGAGGCGATCGCCCTAAAATGGGAAAACGTCGATCTGTCCAAAAATAACATTAAATTTTGCGAAGGACGGGTTAATGCATCAGGACAAATCATTGAAAAGAAGGGAACTAAGACAGCACCTAGCCGATTATTCCCCATTAACGAGGAATTACGCAATCTGCTAGAATCTATCCCTAAAAATCAAGGATATGTTTTCCGTAATGCGATGGGTAAACCCATCTCACAACAAGCGTTTAACGGAGTATGGCGAACATTGCTCAATCGGGCTGGAATCCCTTACCGTATGCCTTATCAGCTAAGGCATACAATGATTAGCTACCACGCCAACAATGATTTTCCAATTCAAAAACTCTGCCAGTTGGTAGGCAATAGCGAGAAGGTTCTAAGAGAACGTTATCTCAAGCTTGATATTGAGCGAATTGGATTACCCGGTGTAGTGAAATCTTGGGAGGTCAGCCTATGATGTTCATAGACACGACATTGATTAAAAGCACTTAAACCTGGATAAAACGGAGAGGGGGGGATTCGAACCCCCGAACACCTTTCGGGTGTTACAGCATTTCCAGTGCTGCGCCTTCGACCGCTCGGCCACCTCTCCAAGGGGGTTGGGCTAGGATTTTTTTAGCCACAGAATATATACATTAGCACGGGTTTTTGGTTTTGGCAAAGGGAAGACTCAATTGGCCTTCCCTTTGCCCAATTTCGCCCTACGCCGGATAAATCCGCAGGCGGCGGTTGGGTTCCTCGCCAAAGCTAGAAGACTTGAGGCGGTAGTGTTCTACAAGTTCGTGTTGCATTTTCCGCACCTTACCCGAACGCGGTAGCAGTTCCACAGGTTGCCCTTTGGGAATCACAATTTGCTCTACCGCGAGTCTGGCTTCTTCTAAAGCTTCCAACTCATCTTCATCCCCGCTTTGGGTAAACAGGCGCAAATCAACGGCTTCTGTGGTTGATGGATCGTCTACATCCAGCAAGCGTTGGAGGGCGCGAACAATTTGCGGCACTGTATTGGCCTTTAGGGTATGAATCGGAACATGGCGAGATTTTGCCATCTGACGCAGTTTATGATGGTTTTTGACGTGCGATCGCAATGCCACCACCGCATCAGCACTATCAATATCCTTCGTCAGCACCACAGGCAAATTCAGCATCCGAATCACCTGATCCAGTTGATGGCGGCTGACACCGTAGGGATATACGTGCAAGGGCCAGTCTTCCCCATTCGGTCCAATTTGCTGGGCCGCTTTTTGACTTACGGGGATGATAACGTCGTCATATTGCTCTTGTTGATGCAAAGAAGCATTGAGCATTTGCTCAAACTCTTGCTCTTGATGAGTCACCTCTCGATTCAAGCCGTAACGTTCTGAGGGCAGCGGACGCATTTGACCCGAAGCCCGCCAGCCTTTGGCTTCAATTGGCGATCGCTCTGGCGCAAAGGTTCGAGCCACGCTGGGCAAAGAAGTCCCTTGCATCTCTAGAGGTCGTCTGGAGTAGCGGGGAGGAAATGCCCCCTCGGTTGTCGTACTCGTCTCATGACTAATCGTCACTTTCCCTTGATCGTCCACCGTGCGAACTTGAGGATTGGGTTGACGACCGCGCAGCAGAGTGTCTACGGTTTCCGAGACTTCCTCATGCACCACCCAGCGCTGTCTTTCCAGCATTTCCACCGCAATTTCAAACGTTGGGGGGGCTTTGCGTTCTAACACGGTTTTTTGAGAACCGCGACGCCGCGCTTCATCATCGCCTAATGTCACCGCTTGAATTCCCCCCACGAGATCGGATAGCGTGGGGTTTTTAATTAGGTTTTCAATCCGGTTTCCGTGAGCCGTTCCGACGAGTTGGACGCCGCGTTCTGCGATGGTTCTGGCCGCAAGCGCTTCTAATTCCGTACCAATTTCATCAATAACAATGACTTCTGGCATGTGATTTTCCACTGCCTCAATCATCACTTGATGCTGAAGTTCCGGACGCGCCACCTGCATCCGCCGCGCCCGACCGATGGCGGGGTGGGGAATATCGCCGTCGCCAGCAATTTCATTAGAGGTATCAATGATGACGACGCGCTTATCTAGCTCATCAGCCAGCACGCGAGCAATTTCGCGCAATGCGGTCGTTTTACCAACGCCGGGACGACCGAGCATCAGAATGGAACGACCGGTTTCTACGAGGTCGCGAATCATACCAATGGTGCCGAAAATGGCTCGACCGACCCGAAGAGTGAGGCCAATAATATCGCCGCTGCGGTTGCGAATGGCGCTGATCCGGTGCAGGGTTTGCTCAATTCCGGCGCGGTTGTCGCCGCTGAAGGTGCCAACGCGCTGAACGCAGTAATTGAGGTCTTCTCGACTGATTAAGGTTTCGGAGAGGTACTCGGCTTTACCGGGAAATCGGACTTCGGGACGGCGGCCTAAATCTAAGACGACTTCAACGAGCTTGTCTCGTAACGGGTGCTTTTCTAAGGTTGTATGAATTTCACTAGGCAAAATACTCAATAACCGATCCAAGTCATCCGTCACCTGCATGGATTCAAAAGCAATGTTCTCAACAATTGACAAGTGATTTTCGCTGAGGTTGCTGTTGTGGGGATTTACCATAATGAATGCTGTTTATACCGAGGCGTATTGAAAAAACAAGGAAGATGTTGCAATACGAGAGGGCGTATTGAGCGGGGTTAAGCAAGGGGTTGGGGTAAGGGCATGGGGGATTTGAGTTGGGAAACAAGGGAATGAGCGATCGCTACGGCTTGCCACAGCAGTTCGGGGACTTCCTCAAGGTGCGGGACGCCTGCTAGAGTACAACTCTGGGCTTCTAGGCGATCGATGATGGAGGAGAGGAGGACGCGAGCATAGCTGCCATAAGCGACTCCAGCAACTCCCGGTTGAAAGGGGTCTTTTAACAGTTGAGCGGCTTTTAATTTGGGGACTGTATAGTGATTGGTGCCTCCTGCGAGTTGAACAAAACCGGGAAGTTGCGCCGCTAGCACTTTCTGAGCAAGCTTGATGCTGGCGTGCGTCGTTCCTGCACCGATGTCTCCACTCATAGGGCGGCCATCTGTTTGCCACAGGAGGGGACAGGGTAGGGGGTGAATGATGGTCGATAGGGTTTGCAGATAGTCTATTAAGCCTTCTCCATCGGGGCAGCTAATGGCTAGGAGTTCGAGTTGAGGGAGAATGGGTTGAAGACTCTGCCACAGCCTTTGGAAGTCGGCTAAATGACCGATTTGGGTATGAATTTCAACAGCACCGATTCCGGGCGTTCCCCAAGGTAAGCTTTTGATTAAGATTTGCGGGGTGATGACATAGGCTCGCGCTATAATCAATGCGCTTGGACAGATGGGCAGGCAGCGACCGCACCCGTAACAGCGTTGGTCAATGATGCCAGAAAAGTTGCGGTTAAACGCGATCGCCTCTGCTGGGCAAACGTTCTGGCAAGGCTGAGAACACGCAGGCGGACATTGGGTGGGGTTAAAGTCTGCTTTGCGAAAGTGCGGATCTTCTGCATCGTTCAGGCTCGCCATTAATAAGGGCTGGTTTGCCTGATGCCAGAATCCTCGCTGTTGGGCTTCGGCTTTCAGGATCTGCGCGACTGCGATCGCCTCTTGAGCTGCTGCCACTACAGCTTCATCGGCTGCCACGTCAATGCAGTCGGCACCTGCTAGGGTATAAGCCAACGTTAAGTTTCTAACGGCCGGCAGGTGTTGGTAGCTGGCTCCGCAAATGAGTTTGAACCAGCGACCGTTCCTGAGAGAATGCAAAGGATGGTTCAGATCGCTCACCCTTTAATGCTAATGCGTTCCTCCCAAAATTAGCAGGTGCGAGCGCAAATTCATTCACTGATTCTCAGAAATCTGTCTAAATGCCGATCCCGTCGGTGTTAGAGGAGTTTTCCGGTTATTTTGTATTATACATGTAGTGCTTTTGTATGTAAAGCGACTCTAGATGTAGGGGCGATCGCGCCGAACCCACCCCTATAGAATTAACTTATATTAGCTGTTCAGCATTTAAATTGGCTATTGTTAGCGAGCAAGATGCCCGCATTACTTTTTCTGCTTCCCAATTTAGGCAGTTAACAGCTTAACAAAGTGCTGAGTGCGGTTCAGCTTATCCTAAACATTACTGGCTTGCTGCCCTTTAAAAAACAACTGAGTAGGAGAGGCAAAAGCCATTTCCTACTCAGTTACAACCTGATATTTAAGGTTAATCAGTAATGGCGTTGATCAGGACATCCGTTAAATTCATCCCTTGCATATCGTTCATCGTCACCGTGTCTACAATGTCGAATTTTGCGCCGACACTTTGCATTTGATCGTCTAATGCTTTGAGAAACTTAGTCGCTTCTGGATCGGTTCCGACTTGAATAAAAGAGATGGCTAACTCTTCATCGCGATCGATCCGCTGGGAAGCATCGATAATCAGTTCCATAACGGCTTTGCGATCGTCGGGAGTTCCATCTGTAATGACGAGAAATGTTTCTCCATTGGGTTTGGTTTGTCCGGCCGCTTTGCGTTGAAAATAGTTATTGAGCGCATCTCCTAAAACCGCAGCTAGCATACTGCCACCCGATGGAGAATTTTCTTGAAATATCTGCTCAACTTTAGTCGCCGTAACGTTATCATATCGGCGGAATTGACCCGCAAATAGATAAACAGTGATGCCATCGGGATCGAGTTCTTCACATTTTCGAGCTACGGCGAGCGTTGACTCTTGTGCCGCTAGCCATCGACTTTTACCGTTTTTATCCGGTACGGACATACTATTACTTTTGTCGATGATTAAGGTATAATCGCGGTCTTCGATGATCGAGTTTTCCATCGTTCTGAAATCCTCAAGCTTCACATCTTGCAGGCAGAAACCCTTCTAGTTTTTTGCTGGCTTGGCTCGATCGGTCGCCTCAAAATCAGTAAAAATCGGGCTTTACTTGACCAATGGCAGGCTGAAGTCTAAGACATCAGGCGACTCAAGCAAGCTAGGCAGCAACTAGGGTGTCTTTTAAAGGTTGCCAGCGAAAAGTGCGATCGCCCCCAATTTCTACAATTACCTTAACTTTTGGTTCGAGTTTGGGAAGCGCAACTAAATATTCCAGTTCTTGAGAGGAGAATACGCTACCATCAATAATCCACACCACTAACCCTTTAGACTGGGTGGGCAGTTGTTCGAGTTGATAATTAACGATGGGCGGAATATAGTTGACATAGCCGACCGCCGCTTCGTTGCCAACCGTCTTTTTCCCCAAGTGGGGCGGACGCACGCCATGAACGCCTGTTAAGTACATCGGTAAGTCGCCTAAGCCGCGCCCAGAAACTGCTATCGCTTCATAACCAGAGGCTCTTAAGCGCCGCAAATAGCGTCCTTCAAATCCTCCCTCTAAGGGAGCGTAGACGGCAACTGCTCCGTGAGTCTCTACGTCGCGGATGAATTTTTTCCCAGTCGTCAGCAAGGCCATAACTTTACGCTTTTGTTTTTAGGTAGTTGTCAGGGCAATCGGTTGAAGCCGTTGATTCGCTCAACCTGATTCTGAGTGTTCATTGTATCGTTTTGTTCGAGTCTGTGCGGGTCGGGAATTGGAAATGGGAGCAAGGGCGTGCTAAGTTAAAGCAGGTGTTCAGAGCGATCTTTGCGTTGTGGGGATTGGCTCTGAGTGCGATCGCCCTCACCCGCGTTGGATTGAGAAATTAATTTAATTTTTCTAGACAATCTCAGCAAAATTATTTATACTGATATATTGTCGCCAAATTACGGGCTATTGAGTTCTGACAAGAACTCTTAATTGATCTAAGAGTAGCCAGTTTGGATACTGAGTCTCGTAAGAGCTTAAGTCCAGGCACTCCGAGCGCAACCGCAGCCGAGAATCAGTTCTTCAGCTTGTTGAAGTTCGCCGATCTGAATCTGTGCTGAGGGAGTCTATCCGCCTGAGTGTAGGGAATTTGCACCGATGGTGTAGGTTTCAGGCTCTATTGCGTTCAAACTTACAACAAAAGTAAGCGGAGCAAGCCAGCGTCCTTCTTATCTAAGGAGGCGCAATATTGTTCTGGTTTTATAGTCGTCTGTAAAAAAATAAAGGAGATTACCCCATTCGTGTCTGTAGGTATTCTCGGCACTAAACTCGGCATGACTCAAATCTTTGATCCGGAAGAAGGAACTGCAATTCCTGTCACCGTTGTTCAAGCAGGGCCATGCACCATCACTCAAGTCAAAACCCCACAAACCGATGGGTATACGGCGATTCAACTGGGTTATAAGGAAGTTTCCGAAAAGGGAATTACCCGCCCAGAGAAGGGACATTTAGCCAAATCTAACATTAGTCCCCTTCGCCACCTCAAAGAGTATCGCTTAGAGCAAGTTGACAGCTACGAAGTCGGTCAACAACTCGGCGTCGATCTCTTTAGCGCAGGTCAACTCGTCGATGTCGTCGGCAACAGTATCGGTCGCGGTTTTGCTGGCTATCAAAAGCGCCACAACTTCAAACGAGGCCCCATGTCTCACGGCTCCAAAAACCATAGACTTCCCGGTTCGACGGGTGCAGGAACCACCCCCGGACGCGTATATCCTGGGAAGCGGATGGCCGGCCGTAAGGGCAACAAGCAAATTACCGTTCGCAAACTGACCGTTGTGCGTGTCGATCCAGAACGCAACTTAATCCTGATCAAAGGTGCGGTTCCAGGCAAACCGGGAACGTTACTCAACATCAAGCCAGCAAACATTGTCGGAAGCAAGGGTAACAGTTAAAGCGTGTTTCCCTGAGTAATCACCACAGGATAGGGAGAAATCAAAGATTATGGTTAGTTGCGTAGTGCGAGACTGGCAGGGCGAAGAAAAGGGGAGCGCGAGCTTAGAATTACGAGTAGCGAAAGAAGAAAGTTCCGCTCATATCGTGCATCGCGCCCTCGTTCGCCAACTCAACAACGGTCGTCAGGGAACGGCAAGCACAAAAACCCGCGCCGAAGTTCGAGGCGGCGGTCGCAAACCCTGGCGGCAAAAAGGAACGGGGAGAGCGCGGGCCGGTTCGATTCGTTCTCCACTGTGGCGTGGAGGCGGTGTCATTTTTGGACCGAAACCCAGAAGCTACGAAACCAAGATGAACCGCAAGGAGCGGCGCTTGGCATTGCGGACGGCTTTGATGAGCCGCGTTGAAGATTTAGTGGTCGTTGAGGACTTCAGCACGCAGCTCGAACGTCCAAAAACGAAGGAATTGGTTGCTGCGATCGCGCGTTGGGGCGTCGATCCGAGTGCAAAAATTCTGTTGATTTTGCCGGAACGCTCAGAAACCATCTACTTGTCAGCCCGCAACATTCCCAATGTGAGAACGATCAAAAGCGATCAACTCAACATTTTTGACATTCTTAACGCAGACAAAATTGTTGCGACTCAAGCAGCAGTAGAGAAGATTCAGGAGGTATACGGTGAGTGAATTCGATCCCCGCGATCTACCCGATCTAGTGCGGCGTCCGATGATTACCGAAAAAGCAACGCGGCTGCTAGAAGACAACAAATATACATTTGAAGTGGCTCTCAAAGCGAGCAAACCGCAAATCAAAGCCGCGATTGAAGAATTATTTGATGTCAGCGTGGTGAAGGTCAATACATGCAGACCGCCGCGCCGCAAGCGTCGAGTTGGCAAGTTCTTGGGGTATAAGTCGCAATACAAAAAAGCGGTTGTCACCCTAGCAGCCGGAGACACCATTACTCTATTCCCAGAAGTCTAGCGCGAGCTAAAAGCGCGATCTCACGACCTCTGAACATTTTGTACTTCATTTTTGAATTGTTATGGGCATCCGAGCTTACCGACCTTATACACCGAGTACCCGCCAACATACCGTTTCTGACTTTGCAGAAATTACGACCAGCGAACCCGAAAAAACGCTAGTCACCCACAAACACCGTCACAAAGGGCGGAACAACCGAGGCGTCGTCACCTGTCGCCATCGGGGTGGCGGACACAAACGCCTTTATCGCATCATCGATTTCCGCCGCGATAAACTCAACATTCCGGCAAAAGTGGTGACTGTTGAGTACGATCCCAACCGTAACGCCCGGATCTCGCTACTGCATTACCAAGATGGAGAAAAACGCTATATTCTCCACCCCGTTGGTTTAACCGTAGGCACCACCGTCATTTCTGGACCCGATTCCCCCATTGAGATTGGGAACGCTTTACCCTTGGGCAATATGCCGTTAGGGACAAACGTTCACAACGTTGAACTTACCCCCGGACGCGGCGCTCAAATCGTCCGCGCGGCTGGAGCCACTGCTCAAGTGATGGCAAAAGAAGGCAACTTCGTCACCCTGCGCCTGCCTTCTGGAGAAGTCCGCCTCATCCGTCGCGAGTGCTACGCCACGATCGGACAAGTCGGTAATGTGGATGCTCGCAACATTAGCCTGGGTAAAGCCGGACGCAAGCGCTGGAAAGGTCGCCGTCCGGAAGTTCGCGGTAGCGTTATGAACCCCGTAGACCACCCGCACGGTGGGGGTGAAGGTCGCGCTCCGATTGGTCGTAGCGGCCCTGTAACCCCTTGGGGTAAACCCGCTTTGGGCTACAAGACTCGTAAAAAGAATAAGCCGAGCAACGCGCTAATTGTACGCCGTCGCCGGAAATCCTCGAAGCGCGGTAAAGGCGGACGCCAAACCTAAACATCGTCTGGGGTCTTTCCCCTTTACGGATTCATTACTGTTCATTCAGAACGCTAAACAGCTATGTCTCGTTCACTCAAAAAAGGTCCTTTCGTCGCTGATTCTTTACTCAGCAAGATCGAAAAGCTGAATAGCAAGGGCGAGAAGCAAGTGATCAAAACTTGGTCGAGAGCTTCTACTGTTATTCCGCTGATGATTGGTCATACCATTGCCGTTCACAACGGTCGCCAGCACGTTCCCGTCTACGTGACGGAGCAGATGGTTGGGCATAAATTGGGCGAATTTGCCCCCACCCGGACATTCCGGGGTCATGCGAAGAGCGATAAAAAGGCTCGCCGCTAGTCATTGGTCGCCTGCTTCAATTCCCAGTAAGACCAACCGACACAGGACATCCTCATGGCAATAGATACAACCGTAGAAACCAAAGCGATCGCTCGCTACATCCGCATGTCTCCCCACAAAGTCCGGCGCGTCCTCGATCAGATTCGCGGCCGGAGCTACCGAGAAGCGCTGATTATTTTAGAGTTTATGCCCTACCGTGCTTGCCAGCCCGTGTTAAAGGTGCTGCGCTCTGCTGTCGCCAACGCCGAACACAATGAAGGACTCGATCCCACGAACCTCGTTGTCAGTCAAGCGTTTGCTGATGCCGGCCCGGTGCTCAAGCGCTATCGGCCCCGCGCTCAAGGTCGCGCCTATCAGATTCGCAAGCCGACGTGTCACATTACCGTGGCCGTTGCCCCGGTCGAGACTAACGAGTAAGTATTACTCATCAAGAGTTAAGGAGGATTTGTGGGACAGAAGATACATCCAGTTGGCTTTCGCCTCGGCGTTACTCAAGAACATCGCTCTCGCTGGTTCGCAGACACGAGAAATTATCCTGAAGTTTTGCAGGAAGACTACAAAATTCGCCAGTATGTCAACAAGCAGTTGAGCAATGCTGGGATTTCGGAAGTTCGTATTGAACGCAAAGCCGATCAAATCGACCTCGAAGTGCGGACGGCTCGTCCCGGCGTGGTGGTCGGTCGTGGCGGTAGCGGGATCGAGCAATTGCGAACCGGACTGCAAGAGAAGCTCGGCAATAGCGATCGCCAAATCCGGATTAACGTCGTAGAAGTGGCTCGCGTCGATGCCGATTCTGGGTTGCTGGCAGAATACATCGCCCAACAACTCGAAAGACGGGTTTCCTTCCGTCGCGTCGTGCGTCAAGCCATTCAACGCGCTCAACGCGCAGGCGTTCAAGGGATCAAAATTCAAATTAGCGGTCGCCTCAACGGGGCAGAAATTGCCCGGACTGAGTGGACTCGCGAAGGTCGCGTGCCCCTGCATACCCTCAGAGCTGACATTGATTACGCCTACCGTACCGCTCAAACGATTTACGGAATCCTAGGCGTCAAAGTTTGGGTATTCAAAGGCGAAATTTTGCCCGGTCAAGAAGAAACTCCGGCAGCGCCGAGTACGCCTTCTCGTCGGCGACAACCCCGCCGCCGCCAACAATTTGAAGACCGCTCGAATGAAGGTTAATTCGTCACTTGTTATGCGTCATTTGTCATTCGTTCAAGACAAACTGACAAACGACAACTGACAAAGGACAAAGGACACAGGACAAAAATTATGTTAAGTCCCAGAAGAACTAAATTCAGGAAGCAACAACGGGGTCGGATGACGGGCGTTGCCAGCCGTGGCAATACCATTAGCTTTGGGGATTTTGCCCTGCAAGCGCTTGAACCTCATTGGATTACGTCTCGCCAAATTGAAGCGAGCCGTCGTGCCATGACCCGTTATATCCGTCGGGGTGGCAAAATTTGGATTCGCGTTTTCCCCGATAAACCTGTCACCATGCGTCCGGCTGAAACGCGGATGGGTTCCGGGAAAGGAAATCCGGAGTTTTGGGTAGCAGTCGTTAAACCCGGTCGCGTTCTCTTTGAGATTGCTGGGGTACCCGAAGCAACGGCGAGAGAGGCAATGCGCCTTGCGTCTTATAAACTCCCGATCAAAACGAAGTTTTTAACTCGCGAAACGGAGCAATCTTAAACTATGGCTTTACCGAAAATTGCTGACGCGCGCAACCTCAGCGACGAAGAATTGAGCGAAAAAATCCTCGCGACTAAAAAACAATTGTTTGATTTGCGGATGCGCCAAAGAACGGGTCAACTTGAAAACAAGACCCACCAGTTCAAACATGCTCGCCATGAATTAGCGCAACTGCTGACCGTTGAAAGCGAACGTCAAGCCGCTAACGGAGCGAGTTCCCAATCTGTAGCAGCCGAGGAGTAAACTGCGATGGCCGTTAAAGAAAGAGTTGGCACAGTTGTCAGCGACAAAATGCAAAAAACGGTGGTAGTCGCTGTTGAAAACCGCGCGGCTCACCCCAAGTACGGCAAAATTGTCGTCCGAACGAAACGATATCAAGCGCACGATGAAGACAATCGCTGTAAAGAAGGCGATCGCGTTCGGATTCGTGAAACTCGGCCCTTGAGCCGCAATAAACGCTGGATGGTGACGGAAATTCTTGACCCCAGTGGAAGCGTGAGCGAACAGCTTTCGAGCGGTGAATCTGCCTCACCCGTCAGCCAGAGCGAACCTGAAACAGAAGCGTAGGGCTTCAATCTAACAGACAGAGGACAGCACCGTGATTCAACAAGAGAGCTATCTTAATGTGGCTGATAACAGCGGCGCTCGCAAGCTGATGTGCATTCGCGTTCTCGGTGGCAACCGACGCTATGGATCAGTTGGCGACGTGATTATCGCTGTGGTTAAAGATGCAACCCCCAACATGGCGGTTAAAAAGTCAGATGTCGTTCGAGCGGTGATTGTCCGCACGCGCAAAGGATTGCGTCGCGATAGCGGGATGAGCATCCGGTTTGACGATAACGCTGCCGTGATTATTAACCCGGATGGAAATCCTAGAGGAACCCGCGTTTTCGGTCCAGTTGCCCGCGAACTCCGCGACAAGAACTTTACTAAAATCGTTTCTCTGGCACCGGAGGTACTGTAATGGCACGAAAGACCCAAACTAAAGTCCGCCAAAAAATGCACGTCAAAAAGGGCGACACTGTTCAAGTGATTGCTGGAAAAGATAAGGGCAAAGTTGGCGAAGTTCTAGAGACGTTACCGAAAGACAGCAAGGTGATTGTTAAGGGCGTCAATATTAGAACGAAGCACGTTAAGCCCAGACAAGAAGGCGAATCGGGTCAAATTCAAACCTTTGAAGCACCGATTCATAGCTCGAATGTCATGCTTTATTCCAACAAGCAAAAGGTCGCCTCTCGCATTTGTTACACCTTCAATGACGACGGTCGGAAGGTCCGAATGCTCAAGAAAACGGGTGAAATTATTGACTAGGGAACCTTCATTTGTCAGGCACAAGCCACCACAGGCAAATGAGTTCGGACAGTAGAGGACAAACGGCTAAGATGGCAACAAAACCACTGAAAACTCGTTATCAAGAAGACATCGTGCCTAAACTGATGGAACAGTTTAGATACACCAATATCCATCAAGTGCCTAAACTTACCAAAGTCACCGTTAACCGGGGATTAGGTGAAGCTTCAAGCAATGCTAAAGCTCTAGAAGCTTCTTTGAGTGAAATCGCGCTGATTACCGGACAAAAGCCGGTGGTGACGCGGGCCAAAAAAGCGATCGCAGGCTTTAAAATTCGCCAGGGAATGCCCGTCGGGATGATGGTGACGCTCCGCAATGAACGGATGTACGCTTTTCTCGATCGACTCTTTAACCTCGCCCTTCCCCGCATTCGCGACTTCCGTGGGGTTAGCCCAAAAAGCTTCGATGGACGCGGTAACTATACTCTGGGATTAAAAGAGCAGCTCATTTTTCCAGAAGTGGACTACGACAGCATCGATCAGATCCGAGGCATGGACATTTCCATCATTACGACGGCTAACAGCGACGAAGAAGGACGCGCCTTGCTGCGAGAAATGGGAATGCCCTTCCGGGATAACTGAAGCAGTAATATCTAAGAGGGAAAGATGGCAGCGAACGATACAATTGCAGATATGCTAACGCGCATTCGCAACGCGAACATGGCGCGGCATCAAACCACAGAAATTCCATCTACAAAAATGACTCGCAATATTGCCAAAGTCTTAAAAGACGAAGGCTTTATTGCTGATTATGAAGATGCGGGCGAAGGGGTCGATCGACGCTTAGTGGTTTCTTTGAAATATAAAGGCAAAAACCGCCGTCCGATTATTACGGCACTGAAGCGGGTGAGCAAGCCGGGATTGCGCGTTTACTCGAACCGCAAGGAACTCCCCCGCGTGCTGGGCGGCATTGGCATTGCCATTGTCTCCACCTCTCACGGCATCATGACCGACCGAGAAGCACGGCGTCAAGGAGTCGGCGGCGAAGTCCTGTGCTACATCTGGTAGCCCGCTAGAGGAATCAATCCGCTGGTCGCAAACTTTGTAGCAGCGAGCAACTTAGGAAAATTATGTCTCGAATTGGTAAGCGTCCCATAACGATTCCCGATCAGGTTAGCGTGACCATATCGGGTCAAGAAGTGACGGTCAAAGGGCCTAAAGGCGAACTTTCTCGCGTTCTGCCCCCTGAAGCGACCGTCGAACAAGATGGTAATACCTTAGTCGTGAAGCGGCGCGATGATTCTCGTCCGGCCCGCCAGCGACATGGTTTATGCCGTACCTTAGTCGCCAATATGGTTGAAGGCGTTTCCCAAGGATTCCAAAAACGCCTCGAACTCCAAGGGGTGGGTTATCGCGCCCAATCTCAAGGCACGAACTTAACCTTGAATGTCGGCTACAGCAACCCCGTACCGATTATTCCGCCCCAAGGAATTGAGCTTTCCATTGAAGACAACACTGGAAAGAAGGTCAATCAAGGCACGCTAATCGTGATTAGCGGCATTAATAAAGAAATTGTTGGCAATACAGCAGCCAAGATTCGCGCGGTTCGACCCCCTGAAGTTTACAAAGGCAAAGGGATTCGTTACCAGGGCGAAGTGGTCAGACGTAAGGCTGGTAAAGCAGGGAAGAAATAGAAATTATGAAGCTGACTCGTACAGAATCCAGGCAGCGTAGACATCGACGCATTCGGCGTACGGTGTTTGGGACTCCTGAGCGTCCCCGTTTAGCTGTTTTTCGCTCGAATCAACATATTTATGCTCAGGTGATTGACGACACTCAGCATCGCACCCTCGCAGCAGCTTCGACGCTAGAGCCGGAATTGCGATCGCAACTCAATGGTCAAAACTGCGAAGCATCCAGTCAAATTGGCAAACTGGTGGCTCAACGGGCTTTAGACCAAGGGATTAACCAAGTCGTTTTCGATCGCGGCGGCAATTTATATCACGGTCGCGTCCGCGCTTTAGCAGAAGCGGCTCGCGAAGCCGGTTTAAGCTTCTAAAGCGGTTTAAGCGACAAGCAACCGACACATAAGGTCATCACTATGGAAAAAAACACGGGTAATCGCCGCAAGAATAACCGCAACCGCGAAAAAGAAACCGAATGGCAAGAACGCGTGGTTCAAATCCGCCGCGTGACTAAGGTCGTTAAAGGGGGTAAAAAACTCAGCTTCCGCGCGATCGTTGTCGTAGGTAACGAACGCGGTCAAGTTGGCGTCGGCGTCGGTAAAGCTAGCGATGTGATTGGAGCCGTTCGCAAAGGCGTTGCCGATGGTAAAAAACACGTCATTGACGTTCCCTTAAGCAAATCTAACTCCATTCCCCATCCCACCACCGGGGCTGCAACCGGCGCAAAAGTTCTGATGCGACCCGCCGCACCAGGTACTGGGGTAATTGCCGGGGGCGCTGTCCGCACCGTTCTCGAACTCGCAGGCGTGCGTAACGTATTGGCCAAGCAATTAGGGTCTAACAATCCCCTCAACAACGCTAGAGCTGCCGTTGATGCCCTCGAAAGTCTCCGCACCTTCTCAGAAGTTGCCCAAGAACGGGGAATTCCTACGGAAAATCTCTACGCTTAAAACCAAACTTGTCATTAGTCCTCCAAACTAATGACCTAAGCTGAAGGACAACAGACACAGGAAAAAACTATGAGATTAGAGGATGCTGTCCCTCAAGAGGGGTCTCGCAAACGCCGCCGTCGCGTCGGTCGAGGCATCGCCGCCGGACAAGGCGCAAGTGGCGGTTTTGGGATGCGAGGACAAAAATCGCGTTCGGGTCGCGGGACTCGACCGGGATTTGAAGGGGGTCAAATGCCCCTGTATCGTCGCCTGCCTAAGTTAAAACACTTTACGGTGATTAACCCCCGGCGATACACTACCATTAATGTAGGTCAACTGGCATCTCTTCCGGCTAATACTGAAGTGACCTTAGTTTCTCTATTAGAAGCAGGTATCCTCACCGGGGAGAACGGACCGCTGAAAATCTTAGGGGACGGCGATCTATCCGTTGCCCTCAATGTTAAGGCTGCTAAGTTCAGTGCAACAGCTCGACAAAAAATTGAGTCGGCCGGGGGCAGTTGCGAAGCGGTTGACTAACTGAGGGCGTACTTAGAGGCTCGTTTCTTGATAACCCTACCTAGAGGTACTCCTTCATGGTCGTCAGTCGAGACAAAACTCCTACTGCTCAAGAAACCTTTCTACAAATGGCGCAAGCGGCTGGGTTGCGAGGTCGGCTGCTCGCCACAATTGGTCTGCTGATCTTGGCTCGACTGGGTATCTATCTACCTGTTCCAGGCATCGATCGCGCAGAATTTGCTGCCAGAATTCAAGGCAACCAGTTGATTGGGTTTCTAGACCTCTTTTCGGGAGGTGGGATTTCCCAATTGGGGATTTTCGCCCTAGGCATTTTGCCTTTTATTAATGCATCGATTATTTTGCAACTCCTGACGGCTGCAATTCCTCAGTTGGAAGATTTGCAGAAAAACGAAGGGGAAGCCGGACGGCGGAAAATTTCGCAAATTACTCGCTATGTGGCGCTGGGGTGGGCAATTATCCAAAGTGTGGGGATTGCCTTCCTGCTCGTGCGCGAGCAAGTCGCTCTCAATCCAGGTCCAATTTTTGTGGTTGAGACGGTTCTTGCTTTAAGTGCGGGTTCGATGTTTGTGATGTGGCTGGGAGAGTTAATTACAGAACGGGGAATTGGTAACGGAGCATCTTTGTTGATTTTTGTCAACATTGTTTCGACACTCCCCCGATCCGTGGGTCAAACAATTGACTTAGCTTCTACTGGCGATCGCAGTGTCGTCGGCGGTATTGTCATCTTACTGCTCGTCTTTTTAGTCATGATTGTCGGGATTGTCTTTGTTCAAGAAGGAACCCGTCGCATCCCGATTATTTCTGCCCGCCGCCAAGTCGGCCGCAAACTGTATCTGGAAAAAAGCAGCTATCTTCCCTTGCGGTTAAACCAGGGGGGAGTGATGCCGATTATTTTTGCCTCTGCGGTCTTAGTTCTACCCGAAGCTTTGGCAGGATTTGCGAGAAGCGAAACATTATTGCGGGTCGTTCAGTATCTCAGACCCACCGGCCCGACTCCGTGGCTGTACGTCCTGATTTACCTGACCTTGATTCTGTTCTTTAGCTACTTCTACGCAACGTTAATTTTAAACCCCATCGATCTGGCTCAAAACCTCAAAAAGATGGGATCGAGCATTCCCGGAATTCGTCCCGGTCGAGCCACCAGCGAATATATTGAACGAGTGCTGAATCGGCTAACCTTCTTAGGTGCAATCTTCTTAGGCTTAGTGGCAATTGTTCCGACAGCGGTTGAAAGTGCAACCCAGGTCAGAACATTTCAAGGATTGGGAGCCACCTCGTTACTGATTTTGGTAGGCGTTGCGATTGATACGGCCAAGCAAATTCAGACTTACGTGATCTCTCAACGTTACGAAGGAATGGTGAAACAATAGTGGCGCGATTGATTTTTTTAGGTCCTCCCGGTTCAGGCAAAGGAACGCAAGCCGGAAATTTAGCAAAAACCTGGCAAATTCCCCATATTTCAACGGGCGAGATTTTGCGGACTGCTGTAACCCAACAAACTCCTTTAGGACAAAAAGCTCAGTCCTATATGGATAGGGGCGAACTGGTTCCCGATCGATTGGTATTAGACTTGGTGCAGGAGCGCTTGCATCAATCGGATACTGAACCGGGCTGGATCTTAGATGGTTTTCCGCGCAATGTGGCTCAAGCGGAAGCCCTCGATCGGATGCTATCAGATATTCACCAACACTGCGACGCCGCTATTAATTTGGAAGTGCCGGATGAGGTGATCGTTCAGCGGATGCTGGCTAGAGGTCGCAAGGACGACAACGAGGAAACGATTCGCCGCCGTTTAGAGGTCTATCGCGATGAGACAGCCCCTTTGGTTGATTTTTATCATCAGCGTCAGCAATTGGCTTCAATTAATGGCAATCAGTCAATGGAAGCGGTGACGAGCGCCATCCAGCAAGCGATTGGAGCTTAGTTTAATTAAGTTGAGCAGTCAGATGTAGCCATCGGGTTACATCTTTTAGCATGAGCATTTGATAAGATATATTAAAGGCCTGCGACTAGCGGGAATCTTTTGCTGTCGAAGCATTTGTCAATATCACACCTAGAGGAATTGCAAAATTGGCTAAACAAGACTTGATCGAAATGGAGGGAACAGTTACGGAATCTTTGCCGAACGCAATGTTCCGCGTGGATCTTGATAATGGGTTTAACGTTTTAGCTCATATTTCTGGCAAAATTCGCCGCAACTACATCAAAATTCTTCCGGGCGATCGCGTTAAGGTCGAACTGACCCCCTACGATTTAACCAAAGGTAGAATTACTTACCGTCTCCGCAAAAAATAAGCGACTAGCAGCCCACGGGCTTGCTTGAATTAGGATAGACGAAACCTAATATGGAATTTTAGTCACTATTATTTGACAAACCACCTCAAAAAGTGATATCGTATCATATTTGTAGTGTTGCCAAATAGGGCATGAAAGTTCGATCTTCAGTTCGTAAAATCTGTGAAAAGTGTCGCATTATTCGCCGCAAAGGTCGAGTAATGGTTATCTGTTCTAACCCAAAGCATAAACAGCGTCAAGGTTAAGAACCTGCCAAACCTGTGTCAGACGTGTAGGCACTCAGCGCCGTCTGGAATATTGAGAATTGTAGAGTGAAAAACAAGATAAGGGAGAAAAAAGCGTGGCACGGATTGCTGGTGTAGACCTTCCACGCGATAAGCGTGTCGAAATTGGTCTGACCTACATCTACGGAATTGGGCTGACGCGGTCTAAAGAGATTTTAGCGGCAACTGGAGTCAATCCAGACACCCGAGTTAAAGATTTAAGTGACGCCGACGTTGCTGCCTTGCGGCAGGCCGTAGAAACCAACTACCAAGTTGAGGGGGACTTAAGGCGCTTAGAAGCGATGAACATCAAGCGCCTCATGGACATCGGAACCTACCGAGGGCGGCGTCACCGCATGGGCTTACCCGTGAGAGGACAGCGGACTCGCACCAATGCTCGGACTCGTCGCGGAACTCGTCGCACGGTGGCGGGTAAGAAGAAAGCCTCAGCGAAGAAATAAGTTTGCTGACAAGGGAGCAACCCTTGCTCTCGTTCAATCTGAAGCTATTGAGTCAATACAACCGATATGGCGCGACAAGTCAAAAAATCCGGGGCAAAAAAGCAGAAACGCAATGTTCCTAGTGGAGTGGCCCACATTCAATCCACCTTCAACAACACCATCGTTTCGATTACCACACCTAACGGCGAAGTCCTCTCTTGGGCTTCTGCGGGTTCAAGTGGATTCAAAGGCGCGAAGAAAGGCACCCCTTTCGCCGCTCAAACGGCTGCTGACAACGCAGCACGGCGAGCAATGGATCAAGGGATGCGCCAAGTAGAAGTTATGGTGAGCGGCCCAGGTGCCGGTCGGGAAACCGCAATTCGGGCCCTGCAAGGCTCTGGACTAGAGATCACCTTAATTCGGGACGTTACCCCCATTCCGCACAACGGTTGCCGTCCGCCCAAACGGCGTCGAGTTTAGGGAACTCCAGTTCCTCTATTACTCTGTTGCTGTGTCAACCTTGAGGCTTGGGTTGGCTCCAACCGGAAAAAGCAGCAACAGAAAACTACAGTGAACAGAACTAGGTTGGGTCAAGTCTGCCCCCTAGAATTCAGGCGAAGGGAGGTCGCTCCGTGGCGCAGTTTCAGGTTGAGTGCGTAGAATCCTACACCGAAAAGGATCAAAGTCAGTACAGTCGATTTATTTTAGAACCTTTAGAGCGCGGTCAAGGAACCACCGTGGGCAACGCGCTCCGCAGAGTTCTGTTGTCTAACTTAGAAGGCTCCGCAGTCACCGCCGTGCGAATTGCGGGAGTTAATCACGAGTTTGCAACCATTCCAGGCGTTCGCGAGGACGTTCTGGATATTTTGCTCAATATGAAGGAAATAGTTTTAAGAAACTATTCCTCGCAGCCCCAAATTGGGCGTTTGCTGGCAAGCGGGCCGGCAACTGTCACCGCTGAAATGTTTGATGTCCCCTCCGATGTCGATCTGATCAACGGCAGTCAGTATGTTGCAACCCTGGCTCCAGGGGCAACCCTAGAGATGGAGTTTCGGATTGAAACCGGGACGGGATATCGCTCCGTCGATCGGACTCGCGATGAAGCCACAGCGCTTGACTTTCTGCAACTCGATGCGATCTTCATGCCCGTGCGGAAGGTGAACTACACCGTTGAAGATGCCCGCGTTGGGGGGTCTTTGGAAAAAGACCGTCTGATTATGGACATCTGGACGAATGGCAGCCTCACCCCGCAAGAAGCTTTATCCCAGGCTGCAAACATTCTCGTCGATCTCTTTAATCCGCTCAAGGATATTACCTTCGAGCAGATGAAAGACGAAGCGCCCGATAGCGAAGATCCCACTAGCCAAATTCCGATTGAGGAACTTCAGCTTTCTGTACGGGCTTACAACTGTCTGAAACGGGCCCAAATTAATTCCGTTTCTGACCTGTTGGATTATACCCAAGAGGATCTCCTGGAGATCAAGAACTTTGGGCAAAAATCGGCAGAAGAAGTCATTGAAGCCCTACAGGTTCGTTTAGGGATTACGCTTCCCCACGAGAAGCCCTCAAAAACCTAAAGCATCCGTTGGTGAATGCTGGATTTTTTCAGTCTGAACCAACGGTCTATTGTCCACCTTAATCCGTCACTATACTATGCGTCACCGTCGTCGCGTACCCCAACTTGGCAGACCTGCCGACCAACGTCGAGCGCTGTTAAGAGCGCTCACTACTGAACTCATTCGTCACGGGCGAATTACCACCACGAAAGCTAGAGCGAAAGCGGTTCGGGCTGAAGCTGAGAAAATGATTACCTTGGCTAAAGATGGATCGCTGTCTTCTCGTCGTCAAGTGCTGGGCTATCTGTACTTGAGTGGCTCTCCCGATAAGGATCAGCACCGTCGGGAGAAAAAGCAACTCGTTCATGCCCTGTTTGAGCAAGCGCCCAACCGTTATGGCGATCGCAATGGCGGTTACACGCGCATTCTTCCCACGGTACGCCGTCGGGGAGATAACGCTGAAATGGCGATTATTGAACTGGTTTAGGTGAATCGTCCTTTGTTGTGGGTTTTCCAACAACAAAAGGCAAAACGCCATGAATAGCGGACAACAGACGACAGACAAGCAACGAGTTGCCCTGGTAATTCAATACCTGGGCACTCATTTTCATGGTTGGCAGCGACAAGCCCAGGAACGTACGGTTCAAGCGGAGATAGAAGCGGTTTTAGCCGATATCCTCCAACGTCCTGTAAGCGTGACTGCCGCAGGCAGAACCGATACAGGCGTTCACGCCGCCGCCCAAGTGGCGCATTTTGATGCCACCGGCCCCATCCCGGCTCATCGCTGGGCCAGCGTTTTAAATTCGCGACTGCCCAACGATATCTTGATCCGGGCTTCGGCCGCAGTGGAAGCGAACTGGCACGCCCGTTTCTCGGCGACTTGGCGGCGCTACCGCTATACGCTGTACACCGAAGCGCAACCCAACTTGTTTGTGCGTCCCTTTAGTTGGCATTATTATTATGAGCCGCTAGATGAAACCCTAATCCAAGAAGCGCTAACGCCGTTAATCGGTCGCCATCATCTGGCTGCATTTCACCGAGCTGGCTCGAATCGTACCCACTCCTGGGTAGACGTGCAAGCGGCTCAATGCCGTCGCAGTGGTTCGATCGTCTCCATTGAAGTGCAGGCTAACGGTTTTTTATATGGCATGATGCGGTTGCTGGTGGGCCTGTTAGTGGAAGTGGGGCGAAAAGTGCGATCGCCAACAGACTTTCAATCCATCTGGACAGAAGAACGGCGCGATCTGGTAAAATATGCCGCGCCCGCTCAGGGTCTGTGCTTTTTGCGCGTGGGTTATCCCCAATCTCCCTTTCCGCCAGAAATCTGGTTTGACAGTCAACCCCAATTTCTCTTACCGCAAGCCTCAGACTTAAAAGCTGTTAATCTTTAACCCCTAGCTGTTACTCTTTTTAACCTCCGATGAACAAGACATACCTACCCCCTGTAGACACCATCGAACGTAATTGGTACGTTGTCGATGCTGAAGGTCAACGCCTAGGTCGTTTGGCCAGCGAAGTTGCTAACGTTCTGCGCGGCAAAAACAAACCCACCTTCACCCCCCACATGGATGTTGGCGACTTTGTAATTGTGATCAACGCTGAGAAAATTGCAGTCACCGGGAAAAAACGCACCCAAAAACTGTATCGCCGTCACTCCGGTCGTCCTGGCGGGATGAAAACCGAAACCTTTGCTAAACTGCAAGCTCGCATCCCCGAACGGATTATCGAACAAGCCATCAAAGGGATGCTACCCAAGAACTCTTTGGGTCGCCAACTGTTTACCAAGCTCAAAGTGTATCCCGGTTCGGCCCATCCTCACGAAGCGCAACAACCGCAAACTCTTGAAATCAAAACTATTCCCGGAGGCTAAAACCCATGCAAGCAACTGAACAAAATCGCCCAACCGAGCAAAATCGCGCTGTTTATTGGGGAACCGGACGCCGCAAGTCTTCTATTGCGCGGGTTCGCCTGATTCCCGGTGAAGGTCAATTAACGATTAATGGCAAACCGGGCGACCTGTATTTACAGTTCAACGCCGGTTATTTGAATGCTGCGAAGGCACCTTTAGAAACCTTGGGCCTAGAGAACGAGTACGACATTCTGGTCA
Organism: Desertifilum tharense IPPAS B-1220; assembly: GCF_001746915.1. Lineage (NCBI taxonomy): Bacteria > Bacillati > Cyanobacteriota > Cyanophyceae > Desertifilales > Desertifilaceae > Desertifilum > Desertifilum tharense. The sequence continues at coordinate 26,331 of NZ_MJGC01000060.1, read as the reverse complement.
ACGTCCAAGGCGGCGGCTTAACCGGCCAAGCTGATTCGATCCGTTTGGGAGTGGCTAGAGCGCTTTGTCAGCTTGACCCCGATAACCGCAAGCCTCTGAAAGTTGAAGGCTACCTGACCCGCGACCCCCGCGCCAAGGAACGGAAGAAATACGGTTTGCGGAAAGCGCGTAAAGCTCCTCAATTCTCCAAACGTTAGGATGGCAGATTGGGGTTGCGATCTTGGCAACGCTAAAATTAACGTAGAGCAGCTAATTGGTGAGTCTAAAACAATGGCAAAATCTGAAATTCATCCGCAGTGGTACCCGGACGCCAAGGTTTACTGTAATGGCGAACTGGTGATGACCGTGGGTTCAACAAAGCCGGAACTACATGTTGATGTGTGGTCGGGCAATCATCCCTTCTTTACGGGGACTCAGAAGATTATTGATACGGAAGGTCGGGTTGAGCGCTTCCTTCGCAAGTATGGGATGGTGTCTGGCGACCAGTCCGCTGAGACCGGGAAGAAGAAAAAGTAGCGACGACCCTCACAGCATTAAGCTCGTAATTTGTCAAGGCGATCGCTGCATTTGCAGAACGCCAAGGACTGACACAAATTGGTCGCACATTCTCAACATTGGACGAAACAGAGGGTCGTTATATGGCTGATGCTTACCTGTTGGATAAACTCAAATCTGTAGAGCAGACTTTTGAAGAACTGACTCGACGGTTGGCCGATCCGGATATTGCAACCGATCCAACGGAACTGCAACGGGTTGCCAAGGCGCGGGCGTCCTTAGAAGAGGTCGTCAATACCTACGAGGTTTGGAAAAACGCCACAGAAGAGTTACAAGGGGCTAGACAAGTCCTGAAAGAAGCCAATAACGACCCCGATCTCCAAGAGATGGCGGCGATGGAAGTGGCTGAGTTGGAGTCTCAGATTGAGGAACTCGAAAATCGGTTAACGATTTTACTGTTACCCCGCGACCCCAATGATGATAAGAACATCATGCTGGAAATTCGGGCGGGGACGGGCGGCGATGAAGCCAGTATTTGGGCGGGAGATTTGGTGAGAATGTACTCTCGCTATGCGGAAACCCAAGGCTGGCAGGTGAGTTTAGTCAGCGAGTCGCTGGCGGATATGGGCGGTTTTAAAGAAGCGATCCTGGAAATTAAGGGCGATCGCGTTTATAGTAAGTTGAAGTTTGAAGCGGGCGTTCATCGCGTGCAGCGCGTCCCGGTAACGGAAGCGGGCGGGCGCGTCCACACTTCTACGGCGACGGTGGCAATTATGCCGGAAGTGGATGACGTGGAAGTTGAGATTGACGCTAAAGATATTGAAATGACAACGGCGCGATCCGGGGGTGCGGGCGGTCAAAACGTCAACAAGGTAGAAACGGCGGTTGACTTGATCCACAAACCTACGGGAATTCGCGTCTTTTGTACGGAAGAGCGATCGCAACTCCAAAACCGCGAACGGGCAATGCAGATCCTGCGGGCGAAGTTATACGAGATCAAGCTACGCGAACAGCAGGAAGAAGTGACCTCAATGCGGCGATCGCAAGTGGGAACCGGAGCGCGATCGGAGAAAATCCGCACCTATAACTATAAGGATAACCGGGTTACAGATCATCGCTTAAACCAAAACTTCAGTTTATCCCCTGTGCTTGAAGGCGAAATTGAAACCCTAATTCAAACCTGTATCTCCCAAGATCAACAAGAACGCATGGAAGAACTCGCCTCAGAAAGTGCTGTCTCTCGTTAATGACTGGGTTAAAATACGCCGCTAAACGAGGAATAAAACCCTTAGCGTTCCCCTTCGCGAGGGGGAAGCAGTTCATCGCGATAGGACTCGAAGGCGGGAAAGTCGGGAATTCCTTGATAAGCTAAGATCGCCTCTGGCCATTGATAATCAGTAAGAGCAGGTGTTTGAATCCGATGGCGTAAAACTTGTAGGATTAAAGTCTGTAGAGGAATATTAGATTGCGCGGCTTGACGGATTAGGTCTTGTTCTAAGTCGGGTGGTAGGTCAATCGTTATTTGCATGAGTTACTTACCTTAAGCCTCAATCGATAATTTTTAGGGACACAACCTCATCAACGCTGACAGGATTGAAGAAACTGGCTTTCTCATATCCCCTCTAAGCGGAGAAAATGAACTCGTCCTGATGTTTCACCCACCACAAGGGTTACGCCATCGGGGGCAACAGCACAGGAGGTTAATTCATTGTCACCGCTAAAAGTTGCTACCACTTCCCCGGTTTGCAAGTTCCACAGTTTCAGCGTGTTGTCCCATGAGACAGAAACCACCTGGGTGCCATCGGGGGTAATGGCGACTGCTGTTACCCAGCTACTATGACCGGAAAAAGTGGCCAGGGCTTCCCCGGTTTGCAAGTTCCACAGTTTCAACGTGTTATCCTCGGTTGAGGCAGAAACCGCCTGGGTGCCATCGGGGGTAATGGCGACTGCTGTTACCGAGCCACTGTGACCGGAAAAAGTGGCCAGGGCTTCCCCAGTTTGCAAGTTCCACAGTTTCAGCGTCCCATCGCCTGAGCCAGAAACCGCCTCGGTGCCATTAGGGGTAATGACGGCTGCATTTACCCCGCTACTATGACCGCAAAAGGTGGCCAGGGTTTCCCCAGTTTGCAAGTTCCACAGTTTCAGCGTCCCATCATCTGAGCCAGAAACCGCTTGGGTGCCATCGAGGGTAATGGCAACTGCCCTTACAAAGCCACTATGACCCGAAAAGGTAGTCAGGGCTTCTCCGGTTTGCAAGTCCCACAGTTTCAGCGTGTTATCCCATGAGCCAGAAACCGCCTGGATGCCACTGGGGGTAATGGCGACTGCTCTTACCGAGCTACTATGACCCGAAAAGGTGGTCAGGACTTCCCCGGTTTGCAAGTTCCACAGTTTCAGCGTGTTATCGTCTGAGCCAGAAACCGCCTGGGTGCCATCGGGGGTAATGGCGACTGCTCTTACAAAGCCACTATGACCGGAAAAGGTGACCAGGGCTTCCCCGGTTTGCAAGTTCCACAGTTTCAGCGTGTTATCGCCTGAGCCAGAAACCACCTGGGTGCCATCGGGGGTAATGGCGACTGCTCTTACCCAGTCACTATGACCGGAAAAGGTTTGCAGTAGCGGCCCACCTGGAGGAGTTAAGGTTGGCGTTAAAAGATGAAACCAGGGTTTTGCGTGCGATTGTTTTGTCTGTTCTAGTAGGGCTGAAATTTCGGGTTCAGAGAATGACAACAACCGTCCCCACAACTGCCCTGCTAGCTGACTATTATCCTCCGCCAGAACATGAGCAGATAGCCGCAATGCCCCTTGAATGAGTTTTAATGTCCGTTGTTCTCCTGCTGATAGCAGCGGTAACGCCAGATCGTAATCCTCAATTAATGCTGTTATCCCCGCTACTGCTAACTTCTGCTCCAAAAAGCCAAAATCCGTTAACCAAGCCCTCAACCGCTTGACTTCCCCAATATCAGCAAAATAACTGGGTTGGTGTCGCAGGAGGTGCAAACGCTTTTCCGGCACCTGTTCCGTTAGCCATTTGCCTAATGCTGTAGTCATAGAGGCGCTCCCTTGGCGAAGTTTTCGGCAATGCAGCGTTTAATATTCTCCAAATCAACCCCCGAATCTTCAGCCTGCTCCTTGAGAAAATCACTAAAGGAGGCATGATAGATGGTGTAGCGGGTTTCCTTCTCTACCTTTTGCGCTCTCAAAAACTGTTCCCATTCTTTCAAAATAGGACCTAGCTGATATTCCGCGATCTCCGTTAACTGTGCCAACAAGAAACGGGAAACCGCTTCTCTGACTAGACACAAGACATAAATCGTGCGGATTTTATCAATAGGCAAGGGGTTCGCATTCATCCCCATAAGCCGCCAATGTTTTTGATAATACCGTTGCAACCCTTCCGGCAAACTGTCTAGGGTTTCGCTCTCATACAGTCCATCGTGGATGTCCTTCAAAACATAGCGCAAATACATAAAGTTATTTTCACTTTTCGCCACCAGTTCCGTAAAAAACTGCTCTGGGGAAGAGTTGCGCGATTTCACCCATTCCTGAATCTGCGGACTCTGCCGCCAACGGTTCCCGGCGTAGCGACGGGCATCCCTCGCACTTTCTGCCGGATACTGCATTAAATCAAAAGTGGTTTGATAATCGCTCAGAGGTAGGGGCAGTTGTTTGGGGCGTTTCGAGAGGATAAAATAAACATGATCCGGCAGGGCATCGGGTAAATAGAGGATATTACTGCCTTGGGTTTGGCTGGATGAATCAACCTCGTCCAATGCATCGACCACCACGACTAATTTTTGTCCGGGTTCTAAAGTTTTACTGGCTTCCCCCAATAGTCGCGCTAAAACATTCCCGTCTTCTGCCGTCTTGTCTGGCAATCGGGGATAATCGAGGTTATAGCCCTCAATCAGTTGGGTACAGATATTTTCTAGGAATTGTTGCGGCTTGATAATGCCTTGAGCTTGAATATTAAAATGAGTGAGACAGCGCCGTTTCAATAGCTGAACTAACTTTGCCAAAATTGCACTTTTGCCCACTCCCGGATCTGCTTCAAGGATGAAATAGCCCTTCGGTTGGCGCTGCAAAAAGTCGCGTATGGCCGTAAATACATATTCACGCCCAACAAAATCTAGGGTTCTGTCGGCAATAACGGTTTCACATTCTTGAGGAATGGGTAAGCGGGGTCTATTGAGGTCGAAATACTGCTGTAAAGTTTCCCGAATTTGGCTGAGTTCGTCTCGGATACCTGTATCTAACTGCTGCAACAGCCGACACACATCCTCTTTGCTGGCAATTTTAGGCAGGTATTCCTGAATGGCGTCAATTTTTGCCAGTGTTGCTCCATGCAAGTCAAATAACATCCCCGCAAAAGCTTTACCACCGCTTGCGGCATCGTCTTTCAGGACTTGGCGCAGGTTTTTATTAAAGTTTTTCTCTAACTCCTGGGATAAATCGCCAATAACATCTTGATAACTCTCTAGACTATCCAGCAAAACCCCATTCTCACACCCCTGTTCAAACAGCCATCTCACCACTTCCTGCCATTGTTCCTTCGGCAATACCTGATAATCCGTAAAAGTTTCCGGTTTTTGGGCGAAAATCTGGTGCAACTGGTCTTCTTGTAAGGACTCAAACAGGTTTAGGGTTTTGGCTTGTTCTGCCCATTCCACCCAATAACCCTCGGTTTTCTCAGCTAATGCCTCTAGCGGCTTCTGAATCTCAGGATAACGGGGACTGATAGTTTCTAATAAAGTCTTCCCTACGGCACGCCCCGCAGCTTTGGCGATATCTTCGTTGCGTAAAACATCGCTACTGGTGCGGAGTCTGTCCACCAACGCCCCTAAATAATTCGCCACCATCCCGGCAGTAAAGTTAGCGATACCGCCCCACATGGGACCCCCAACGGCCCCAGCGACAATAGAACCTAAGCCGAGTAGGGCAGTTCCGGTTAAAAGTCCTTGATTAAGCCTCACCAGCCGGGAATAATCCATAATGTCTCACTTTAGAACAAAGTTAATAGGGGTATAGGGTGGGGTTCTGGTGGAATTAATTTGATGACGCGCATTTCCTCCTAGTATATTTATCTCCCCTCAGAACTCGGTACTTTGTACAGTCCCACTCAGCACAGGGAACAAAATCTGGCAAAATACGAATAGAGTCCTTCTACACTTGGGGTGTTCTCCTGTCAACTCGGATTGTCTGTATAGAGTTATGATGGGTGCGAGAAGAGGGAACTCTAAGGCTAGATACCCCGATAGTCGCCACCTTCTGGTGCCTCTAGACATGACTCAGCAAAATATCCCAGAACTTGCCAAACAAGGAAACCCGAATGCGATCGCGGCTCTGCTGAATCGCTCGCTGCAACCTCAAGGTATAACAGCAAAAGCAATTCTTAAAGAAGACTGCTTGCACCTGCTGCTTGAAGGCGCGCAAATTCCCGAACAGCACGTAGCGATGCCCATTTTGTATGAAGAACTCACAAATCTGGGGATTGAGACGATTCCCAGCTTGTTAGTTTATGGACGGCAAAAAGGCGTTAAAGAACCCGCCTGGAGCGAAACGATCGATCTTGCTGCCTTGTATCCCAGCGAGGATGAATTTGTCCCGATGACGGGTGGGGCGTATGCTTCTTATGAGGATGATTACGCCGAGAATTCTGAGGGCGAGTATGCTAGCGAAGGCGTCTACAGCGATGAGGATGCTCCTGTGGTTGCAAGTTCTGGCAAAAAGCCTAGATCCTTAAACGTCGATCCGGCGCAACTGAAAAAACTCTTACCGCTGCTAGCCATTCCCATTGTACTGCTGTTGGGGTTAGGGGTGTGGTGGTTCCTCAACCGTTCCCCAGAGCCTGCTGTAGCACCTGCTATTGCCCCCACAGCCCCCCCTGGCGATGCGCCTGCGACTGCTCCCGGCACCCAACCGGCAGCGGCAGATCCTTGGCGAGAAGCGGTTAATAGAGCAACCCGCGCTGCGGAACTCACCCAAACCGCAACCACTAGGGCAGAATGGAATACCGTCGCCAGTTTATGGCAAGAAGCGATTGATTTTATGAGGGCAGTACCCCAAACCAGCCCAAACTATGAAACCGCCCAGCAGAGAGCCGTTGCTTATCAGAGCAATCTAGAATATGCTCAACGCGCCGCTGCTACTCGCCCGCAATAATGAGTGCCCAGTAGAAAGTGCTGGGTGCTGAGTCAGAAGACTCGCTCTTTTTGGCAAAACGCTTGAAGGTTCAGGCGTTTTTTCTTTCTATTGATACAGGACGATTTTCGGGGAATTTGCTATCCTCAACAGTAGCGTTTCTGACCTTAAGCGGTATGGCTGAAGACCCGAATTCCCTGCCCTCTGAAAATGTTGACGAAACAGAGCCGAAGGACGAGAAGCGATCGCTCTCAGAAAAATTATCCCATGTAGGCGATCGCCTTCAGGATGCGGCGAAGGGAACCGTAACGGGCATGGGGAAAACCTTGGGAACGGTGGGAAAGACAGCGACAGGCATTGGAGGCGCGATCGCATCAACAGCCCTGAATGCAGGAAAGGCGGCTGTCAGCACCGCTGGCACGGTGGGAGGGGCGGCGAGCCATCAAGCTCAAAAAATCTTAGAAAAAGCTACAGAAGGCGCAGGACAAGCCGCTAACTTGCTGGTTGACAACCCCCTGCTGAAGTTTGTCACCAAAGTGACGCATTCTGACTGGTTGCTCGGTATTATTGGTCAAGTGGATGTGGTGAAAGCCGAAGCCGCCGTTCGCAAGCTTCAAGAAAAGTATCCTCAAGATAGCGCGTTTCAAATTTCTCACCGGATTATGGTAGAAAAGGCGCTGTATGCTGGAGGGATTGGGTTAGCGAGTAACTTTGTACCCACAGCCGCCGCTGCCTTATTTGCGGTAGACTTAGCAGCTACCACCCTGCTACAAGCGGAGATGGTCTATCAAATTGCCGCCGCCTATGGGTTAGATTTAAAAGACTCGGCGCGTAAGGGCGAAGTTTTAGCAATTTTTGGGCTATCCCTGGGCGGATCGAAAGCTTTAAAAGCGGGTTTAGGGTTAATTGAGATTGTACCCGTTGCCGGAGCCGCGATTGGCGCGAGTACCAATGCCGCCATGCTATATTCTTTAGGCCATGCTGCCTGTCGCTTTTATGAGGCGAAAACTAACCCAGACATTCCTCAAGATCCAGACGCCGTAGAACAGGAAAGCGAGGAATACTTGAAAGTGGCGATCGCGCAACAAGGGGTCATGGATCAAATCTTAGCGCACATGATTGTCGCCAGCTATCCCGATCGGGCTTGGTCGGATATTGTGCCAGAATTAGCCCAATTGGATCTTAAACCAGAGTCGCTAGAGGCGATCGCATCTCACATCCAACAACCTCAACCCCTGGATACTCTAATCGCAAACCTCGATCGCGATTATGCTATTCCTTTATTAGTCCGATGTACAACTCTAGCCGAACGCGATCGCAAAGTCACCCCAGAAGAACAGCAAATTCTCGATACCCTCACTCAAAAGTTTGAGATTAACCTTTAGGATATTGCAGAGTCCGTATAGAACGCTAGAAATCCCTGCCTATCTGTACCTCAATCTCCTCTAGCTATATCGAAGAAACTAAGGTACTTTCCACCCACTCAGCACTCAGCACTTTCTATTCAGCACTTGGTATAGACACCACTTCTTATCAAAGAAGCTAGGGTACTTTCCACCCACTCAGCACACCGCTGCGCGGAAGCTAGCAACAGCACTTTCTACTCAGCACTTGGTATAGACACCACTTCTTATCGAAGAAGCTAGGGTACTTTCCACCCACTCAGCACTCAGCACTCAGCACTTTCTACTCAGCACTTGGTATAGACACCACTTCTTATCGAAGAAACTAGGGTACTTTCTACCCACTCAGCACACTGCTTTGCAGAAGCTAAAGCAACAGCACTTGGTATAAACACCACTTCTTATCGAAGAAACTAGGATACTTTCCACCCACTCAGCACTCAGCACTTTCTACTCAGCACTTGGTTAGGAACTTGCAAACCCAGGGTGACGGCGCGAGTCATCATAAATAAGGCTAAGGCTAACCAGAGAAGCTGGCTGCTTTGGAAATGCCAAGCTAGAATGGCCGGGGGTACGAAACCGATGAACGTAGCTGCGATCGCACTATTGCGGAGAATGCGTCCTTCTGTCAAGCCGAGAAAGTAGCCATCGAGCATATAGGCAATTGAGCCAAAGCCTAAAATAGGGAATAACCACAAGATATAATGGTCAATTTGCTGAAGCACTTCAGTATGACTGGTTAATAGGCTAAACAGAAATTCGGGAATGGCGACAAACGACAGCGCAAACACTATCCCTAACCCCAAGCTGAGGCTACCCGAAAGGCGCATCAGGGGAATGAGACGGTGACTCATCCCAGAAGCACGGAAATTTCCGGCTAAACTTTCGGTAGCGAAGGCTAACCCATCAATAAAGTAAGCGGAAAAGGTGACAACCTGTAAGATTAGGGTATTGGTTGCTAAGATTACGGTGCCTAAGAAGGAACTGAGGTTGGTAAATAGGGCAAAGGTGGAAATTAGGGCGAAAGTGCGGATTAAAATATCGCTATTCAGGATCAATGCGGCTTTCCAGGCTTTGAGTTCAAAAATTTGTCCGGTTACGGCTGAAACTTGCTTTCCCCACCCTTCGCGCAGGACGAGAGTTAAGCCAACCGCTAGCATGAGATACTGACTTAAGGCGGTTGCTAAGGCTGCGCCGACGCTTTCCCAACCCCAAAGCCTGACAAACGCGTAATCTAGAATAATATTGGCACCATTACCGATTAAGGAAAGGATTAGCACTTTTCCGGCTTGTTCGCGCCCCAGAAACCAGCCAATGAGGACAAAATTAATTAAGGTTGGTGTGGCACCCCAAATCAGGGTATCGTAATAGGCTTTACCTGTGGCTTTGACTTCTGGCGTGGCGCTGAGGAGAAAAAAGCCAAGTTCCCGCAGGGGATATTGTAATAGCAGGATAACCAAGCTGATGCTGAGGGCGAGTAAGCCATTCCGCAAGAGTACCAGTAAAACGGCTTGGGGATTAGACTTTCCCGCCGCTTGTGCGGTTGTTCCCGTGGTTCCCATGCGGAGAAAGCCAAACGTCCAGTAAATATAGTTAAACAGAACGGTGGCGATCGCAACTCCTGCCAAATGACGAATTTCTGATAAATGTCCCAAGAAGGCGACATCAACCAAACTCGCCAACGGTACCATTAAATTCGATAGGATATTGACGGCCGCCAGTTGCAGGAAGCGGCGATATAATTCCTGATTTTCTGACTTCATCTCTACCTACTGTCTAGAGCTACTCTGTATACATAAGTCTTCTAACATTGTTCTATGGGGTTTCGATCCCCCCTAGCCCCCCTTGAAAAGGGGGGAACCGGAGTCAAAGTCCCCCTTTGTAAGGGGGATTTAGGGGGATCTCACTTAAATTTGGGAGTCAGACACCAGATGCGTATATAGGGTAGGTTTCTAGGAAGATAAGTCTTCTAACATTGTTCTATAAGGTTTCGATCCCCCCTAACCCCCCTTGAAAAGGGGGGAACCAGAGTCAAAGTCCCTCTTTGTAAGGGGGATTTAGGGGGATCTCACCTCAATGTGGGAGTCAGACACCAGATGCGTATATAGGGTAGGTTTCTAGGAAGATAAGTCTTCTAATATTGTTCTATAAGGTTTCGATCCCCCCTAACCCCCCTTGAAAAGGGGGGAACCGGAGTCAAAGTCCCCCTTTGTAAGGGGGATTTAGGGGGATCTCATCAGACACTAGATGTCTATACAGGGTAGCTTCCTGGGGAGAAAGGAAACAGCTATTTTAGCTAAAAGCCTAAGTCGGCTTTCGCCACTTCTGCGGCTTCAAATACATCTTCATCGGGCATTTCTTCCCAAGCGGTTTCGCCAATTTCCCGATAGAATGTTTCATCATAGGGGCGAGTTTGGACAACAACAGGCATGGGTACAGCATGACCTAAAACGAGGGCTTGTTGTTTAGAATCTAGCTTAGCTAATACCGATCGCAAACTCCCCGCACCCGATACCCCGGTAAAGATTGCTTCAATATCTTTTTCATCGTTTAGCAACGCCGTGATCCGGGTACCAATTTGTGACATTACCTCATTATCAATTCCTGAAGGGCGCTGATCTACCACTAATAGGGTTACAAAGTATTTTCGCAGTTCGCGGGCGATGGTACCAAAGATAGTTTGACTGGCGGTACTGGGATCTAAAAAGCGATGGGCTTCTTCAATAGTAATCACTAAGGGGCGGGGGCGATCGCTCGGATTTTTGCTTTGTAGAAATCGGTCGGCTTTGCGAACGTAACTGGCGTGAATTCTACGGGTAATCATATTCGTTGCCAGCATATAAGAGAGCAGGTTAGATTGCGAGCCAAACTCAACAACTACGTGCTTTCCAGCGTCGAGAGAATCTAAGATTTGATTGACATAATTATGGCGGCTGAAACTCCGCATATACTTAAGCTGAGTTAAACGATTGAGTTTGCGTTGGAGGGCAGCTAAGGAGGATTTACTACCATTATTTTCATTACAAAACTCTTCAATATCAACGCTTCCCATTTCTAACAAACGGGTAATCCAACTTTCGCCAAACTGATTGCGGAGTAGGAGGGCGCTGTCTAAACTGGCTTCCGAAAGTCCTAATTCTTTTTGGACTAAAACTAAATCTTCAACTTCAATTTGATTAAAGCTTAAATAGAGTTCCTGCGCCTCGCGAACCCCTCGCCGTCGGGTAGATTCTGGATCGAGGGTGTAGACTTGAACTTGTCCGGGAAACAGTTGACGCAAACCTTTAGCCGTGCCGAAAGTTTTACCCTCACAAACGGCTTCCCAACCGTATTCCGAGTGCATATCAAAAATTAGATTAACGGCGACTCGCTTTTTAATAATTCCCGATAGCAGCAAGCGGGTTAAGAAAGATTTGCCCGTTCCCGACTTTCCAAATACTCCGTTACTGCGCTCTACAAAACGGTCTAGATCGACACAGACAGGCACATCCATATCAATCGGTTTGCCAATGGCAAAATTGCGGTGTAATGGGTCATCTTCCCAGCCAAAAACGGTGCGAAAATCGTATTCATTCGCCTCATAAACTTGGCTGAAATGACTCGGAATAGTTTTAACGGGGGTTAACTGCACGTTGGCGCTGGTTTGGGCTTGAAACGAGGCAAGATTTGACCCATTTTGAGGGGTTGGGCTGCCCTCTTCCTGGGGCGTAAACATTAACATGGGGGTTAAATCAATGGTGCCATAGGTACCGCTCCCAGCGAGGACTTCTTGTAAAAAGGTGTTGGCAGGTTCGGGAGGGTTGGCGAGAATGCGAGGGCTAGCAGTTCCTAGGGAGACATCCGTTAGCATACAGAAAAAGCGCGATCGCCTGCCTTGCACCACCAAAAACTTCCCGACGCGCATCTCTTCAACGGAGACATCTGCGTGGAGGCGAACTTCTAATCCTTTGGAGAGAGATCCTTGGATGACTAAACCGAGTGGCTTATCTATCATGCGCGATCGCCTTTACTAACAATTGAGAACTAAACCCGCAGTTCGTACCGCTTTGTCGATCTACGTTAAGTTGAAAGTAGCTGGATATCAAATTTGAAATATATGCGCTACCACGTTATTTATGACAGCACCTGCAATTTATGCTCGAATTGGGTGCAGATTTTGGAAACTTTAGACCAGGGGAAGCAGTTTGATTATATCCCGATGCAAGATGCGATCGCGATCGCCCAATTTGGCATTACCCCCCAAGACTGCGAACAAGGCGTTATTCTGATAGATGCTCAATCTCCCCAACGGCGATGGCAGGGAAGCGAAGCCGCCGAAGAAGTCGGGCGACTGCTACCAATGGGGGAAGTCTTGGTACAAGCGTACCGCACCTTACCGGGCGTAAAATGGTTAGGCGATCGCGCCTACGAACAAATTCGCGACAACCGTTACGCCTGGTTTGGCAAATGCAGCACCCCCTACCAAAGCCGCTACCCCGCTTGTGCTTCGCAGTTAAATAACTCAAACACCTGAGAACAAAAGCGTTTGAGTTGTTCTGTCACCTCCATCGCGGGTTGAGACTTCCCCAAGATGCGCCAATTCTCCACCGTTGAGAGTCGCCACTGTTCCCCTGTATGGTTAAACCCTACCGCCTCTACCCCAATGGCGCGACGGTAGCCATCGAGCGGATCGTCATAAAAGCGAATTTGCACCAAGATACTGCGGCATTGAAATCGCGGACTCCAACCCGGAAAATGGAAGCCAATATCAATAGAGTCGGGATCGACCAACTCCCGCGTATCCGGATCGTTGCTCCAGGGCTTAAGATCGGCTTTAGCATCAGGAAATTCTGACTTGAATAGATTCACCACCGTCGCAATTTTGCTAGCGACTTCAATATTCTTAGCTTGTTCAGCAGCGTTCACTCCGTTATTACCTCCTAATTTAGCGAGCGATAGCGGATGCGCGAGGGGCATAACTTTTCAAAAGTTGCCGCGACAAATTTCTTCTGTCCACCTATGATCCACAATGACGATCGGGATGAAAACCTATGGCTGTCTCCTTTCATATCATCGTAGAAGGCAATCCGGCGATTCTCTATGCCAGTAGAAATGGCGCTCCTGCTAAGGTTCTTCCTCGCTTAAACCGATTTCTAGAAACATTTTGGCAAGAGCGAGATACGGCTGGTGAATACTGCGATACGCCTGAGTGTTTATTGGCTCAAGTTATCGTGCGATTTGGCTTTGAAATTTGCGAAGATGACTTTTCTAACCTCCGCGTGGGGTTGAAATACTATCCTGATGTTGATTACCTTTACCTGATTGCTCCTGACTTCAAAGTTAGCGTCTGGGTACCTGAAGACGCCTACCGCCAAGATCCAAGCATCGGTTTAAAGGGCTGTCGCCAAGAGTCAGCCGTCACGCTGCAATCTTAGCGGCGGAAAACCCTTCAGAGACTTTCGGCTTAGGGGTTCTCTGGCAAAATCCGCACGCGAGCGAACTTTAAACCCTCAACGCCTTGAAGCGATTCAACTGCCCCTGATTCAATTTCAGGGGCTAACCAACTTTCTCGAATCAGATATTGCAAGTATTGCTGATATTCTTGCCATTCTTCCTCGGTGGAGTAGACGATCGTTAGCATCCGAGGTTGGGTAATGCGATCGCGCGAGCTTGAATCTAAGGCTTTATCAATGCGTTTTTTGACAATTTCATAACGAGTATCCCGCGTTCCGCGCACGTCAAAGGTTTTTTCCGTTTTCTCATCGTGAATAATATCGACGGTAATATCTTGCGCGAGTACCAAATGCGTCAACTCTAACTGTGTATCATACTGGGCTTGGATTTTGAGAGCCGTTCGAGCGCATTCGCACACCGCCCGCAGTTGTTCGTAGCGCAGGCTGTGCAGGTGAAACGGGGTAAACTTTGGATCGATGGAAGCCCCGGTATAAATCATGTGATCGATGCCGTCAGTGAGTTCGCAGTCGCAGTAATGAGGCGATATCTTCTGCATCCGCATCTGCCAGCGATCCCAGGTTTGTTGAAGTTGCGTATTCACCTCATTCACCATCCGATCGTACTGGCTGCGAGCCTGATAGACGCATTGATGCACGTTTTTGCAGGCTTGGCGATAGGCTTCCACTGCGGTTTTAGCGGCTTCACCGCATTGAGCAAAATAATCAAAGTAGATTTCTAAGTGGGCTTTGAGGTATTGAATGGCGGTAATTTCGGCATCAACGGTGATTTTTTCTTCCAGGCGTTTGATATAGGAGAGTAAATCCTGTTGCAGTTGCTTGCCCAGTGCCGTATCTTGAGACTGACAAACCGCTTCAACAATCGCAAGTCCGAGGCGAAATTGTTCGATTAAATCGGCTTGAATGGCGCGGTTGCGTTCTTGGGAAGAACCCCGGATATCAGAGATACCGTATAACGGATAAACGTTAGCAAAAATAATCGGTTGCGGGAGTAAACCCCAACTGCGGCGTTCGGCTTCTTGTAAAAATCGCCATGCTACCGCCGGATGAATGTGAGCAAACTGCTGTTGGGAGGCTTGGCGCAAGGCAGAGGTTAAAGCCAGGATCAGTTCGCTGGCGTTTTTTGTATCTTGGGGGGTAAATTGATTGGGGCGATCGCTCAATAGGGCGACTAAGCCCAATAATTGCCCGCTATCGCTACTTTCGGCAGTGGCTACCCCCAAAGGAATTAACAACAGCGATCGCCATCCTTGCTGCAAGAGCATCGCCTCGCAGTCTGTGGGACAATCGGTACTCAAATCGCCCACAATTTGCACCTGATTGGCTTTGGCAGCCCGTAAAAAGTGCGAACCCTTTAAAGAAGCCATTGAATAGACGCAATGTTCTAGGGCATCGTAGGCGGTTCCTAGGGAGATTTGCGCCTGGGTATTTTCCGAGCGCAAAATGAGGACATTATTCGCCTGAAAGAGCGATCGCAACAAGCGATTGACTTCATTAAACTTCTTGGGAGTGAGAATTGAATCGCGGTTAATCAGCAGTTGAGTCAACTGGCGAATGGTTTCGCGATCGGTGACATCCAACCCTTCTAAGAGTAACGAACCGCTAATGCGATATCCCTCAAGTCGCAGGGCTTTTTTCCCCATCAAAGCCGCCTGCAAAACAGCGCTATCCCCTTTGGCGATCGCTGTTTCAATCAGTCGATCGGCTTGCGCTCCCGTCGATTCAACGTGCAGGCGTTCTGAATTCAGCCAAAATTGGATAAAGCGGGGTTCGCTATAGGTTGGACTCGTCAGCGCCACCACAATCGGTTCTTCAATTAAGTTTAATAAGGTTGCCATCCAAGACGCTTGGAGAAGCTGAGGCTGGAGTTGGCAAATCATCTGATAAAAAACATGGCGCTGATAAAGTTGGCGCAACACGAGGCGATCCTCGGTTGACAGGAAACTTAATAACGGGGTGGGCGAATGAGAATCTACCCCCTGAAGCGGTTGAATGCCCGCTAGGTGACAAAAGGCAGCATTGGCAAATTGCAATTTAAAATCATTGGGTTCAACAACCGCCATTAATAAGCGCCGGGAATGCTGACAAATTGCCAGCCAGTCAAATTCTGAAGGTGGCAACTGGGGATTCATACTGCACTGATTGTTGGAGTTGGCACAATTAGGCAAGGATGTTCGCATGACACATTTCCCCCTTGAGTTCAACTCTAAATTGTGGATTGACAAGAACCGAAGAATTTTAACGAACACCTTTAGATAGCACCCATGAGTTCCGGATCGCTTCCCTCAAACTGGTAATACAATCTAGACTTGCTCTCCAGAAAGGATCGGGCATCTGTCGATTTTCGGGAGCGAAGCGCACGGGGGTTGAGAGTTTTGCACATCCCCACCCATACCTTAGAGGAAGCGCAAATTGAAGAATATGCGGGTTTCACAGATTGCACTGTTATCATTAGCCGCTTTAGCTGTTTCGGAGGTTAACTCAACCCAGTCTGTCGAGGCTAATCCGGTTTCTCCCTCTTTCCCTGAATCTAGTTTAGAAGAGAACGAAGTTGCAGCAGCAGTTGTCCAGATTTCTAACTGGAGAGCCGTTAGCGCTCCTGAGACGATTGTGGCACAAGTGCCAAGTCCGGCTGCGACGCCTATCCCTCAACCCAGCCCGGTTTTGCAGCTATCGGAGTCCGATCTCAACCGCATTACTCAGCAGGTGGAAGCCACGGTTAACGCTCAGATCGATCGCCGCTTAGGAGAGGGAAACCCCACTCAAACGTTGCTATTGCGATCGCGCTTAGAAGAACTCGATCGCCTGATTGACCTATTGCGGACTGTTTTATTATTCTTAATTTTCCTACCCGTCGGCGCGATCGCTCTCGTCTTTCTGTTGCGCCGTGCTGTTATCCGCGAGTTGGTGAGTAGTACCCAAAAACGCCTCCAGGAATTAGACGGTACCGAACAGCAGTTAGAAAAATCTCGCCAAGTCGTCAGCCGCATTTTAACGGATTTGGATCGCCAAACCGAACAGGCTCAACAAACGCGCCACCAAGAAACCCAACGCTTTCATCAAGAGTTAGAGGCGCTGAAGCGATCGCTCTCGGAATTGCAAGCAATGAAAGCTCAGTTAGAACAACAGGTACAGACGTTAACGCCGATCTTGGAAGAGGAAGACTCGCTGCTGATCGATCTAGAGGAGTTACCAGAGGTAGACATCCTAGAAGAGGATGAACCCCTGCTGCAACCGACGGCGGAGGATTTGGTACATGAGGCACAAAGGTTGACTCACCAAGGGGAATCTGAAGCCGCGATCGCCCTTTACGAACAAGCGGTAATACTACAACCCGATCGTCACGAGACTTGGTACCACTACGCCTATTTGTTGGCTCAACTGCAACGCTATCAAGAGGCGATAATTGCTTATGAGCGCGCTCTGACACTAGAACCTGACAATAGTTTAGCCTGGTACGAGTTTGGAGAAATTCTCCGCCGCTTGCAACGCTATGAAGAAGCGATCGCCGCTTACGATCGCGCCAGAGCTTTAAATCCTCAGCAGGTGGATACTTGGTTTAATCGGGGGAATGCGCTGGAGAAGTTACACCGCTACGAGGAGGCGCTGTCTTCTTTTGCTCAAGCCATTTCTTTAGATTCCGAACGCCCGGAAATTTGGCACAATCGCGGGGCGGTGCTGGAAAAGGTGCAAAATTATCAAGAGGCGGTGTCTTCTTACGATCGCGCGATCGGGCTGCAACCTGATAAGCCGGAAGTGTGGTACAACCGAGGCAATGCTCTAGAACGCTTGCAAAATTACGAGCAGGCGGTTATTTCTTACGATCGGGCGTTGGCGTTGTTCCCGGAGAAGTCGGAGACGTGGTATAACCGGGGCAATGTTTTGGAACGCCTGCAACGCTACGAGGAGGCGATCGCCTCTTACGATCGAGCAATTTCGCATAGTCCCCACGATTATGAAGCCTGGTTTAATCGCGGTAGCGTGTTAGAACGCTTGCAACGCTATGATGAGGCGATCGCCTCTTACGATCGGGTGGTTGCGATTCGAGAAGATGAGTTTGAGGCTTGGCGCAACCGTGGGATTATTCTAGAGCGGCTGAAACGCTATGAGGATGCGATTGTTTCTTACGATCGAGCGATCGCCATTGAACCCAACGATCACGAAACCTGGCGCAGTCGCGGAACCGCTTTAGCAGAGGTGCAACGCTACCAAGATGCGATCGCCTCTTTTAGCAAGGCGATGGAAATTCAACAGAAACTGTATAAGCCAGATGAACAAGCGGTATCGGTGGCTTCGTGAGTGCAATTGGTAAATTCATGATTCTTTATTCGGGAGAACCCCAATTTCTCCCGATTCTGTTGGCAATGCCAGTATCAATAAATAATCTGACCTATCCTGAGCCTTTACTAGGATGGGTTGAAGCGGTATGGCGTTCTCTTTTTGTCAAGATTGCTCTACTCAGATCTTTCAACCTGAGAAACCGAGTTTTCAACGAAAAATCAAGGGTTTCAGCTTAATCACTTGGCAAAAAACCCGGTTTCTGGCACTGGTGCAAGATATCAATCTATGAAATAGACTAACGACGCTCTTAGATTTGTTCCCCTGGCTGCGATGAAGATGGCTTTTTCCACTCAATCTCTCACTCAATGGTTTAATGAGCCTGGAGTTTTAAGAATGCAGAGTTCAACCCTTGCAATTTTGGCACTTGCCACCTTACTAGCACCGGATGGAGAACAAGCGGCGGTTGCTGGAACGCTACCCGCTAATGTTGTGCCATCTGCGATCGCAACGCCTCAATCATCAGAGGTTCCCTATACGGTAATTGCTGATAGTCAACCGGAAATGCTCTTAGCACAAGCACAACCCCAACTGAATTTAACCCAAAGCGATGTTCGGGAGTTGCGACAACTGATTCTCGCCGTGGCAAATGACGCTACAACTGCTACGGATGCGAATGTTCAACGCTCGCAAAGCCTGGATTATTCGATTACTTTGCTAAACGCGCTGTTGGTGATTCTCACTTTCTTCCCATTTGCTACAATTCTCCTCTTTCTAGTCGTTCGCAAGCTAGTGGTACAGGAGTTGGTTGAAGATGTCAAAAAGCAGCTTCATAAGGTGGGAGAACTAGAAAATTATTTAGATAACTATAACGAGAAAGCAGACGGGTATCTCGAACAACTGAATCAAGAAATTGGCAAGCACAAGCAGAAGATTAAGGATGAGCTACAAGATATTGTCAATCGTTCGGAACTCTCTAAGGCTTCGATTCAACAAATTGAGGCGCTCAAGTCTCAGTTTATGATGCATTTGCAGTTTATGGTCTCGGAAGCGCAGTCAGAGAAGGATAAGATTTTTCAAGAACTCTACAAAATCAAACCTTCATTGACTTTAGATTCACCCACTGGGAATGGAACGCGCCAGGTGAAACTGGAAAAGACAGATTCGCCTTTTACGAAGGCGGATTCTAATGATTTTATCAAACAAGCCGAACGCTTGATGAAGGAAGGTCGTCACGCAGAGGCGATCGCCATTTATCAAAAAGCCACGCAACAGCACCCAGAGGTTTACGAGGCTTGGTTTGGTTTAGGGCATTCCTTGAGTGAAAAAGAACAGTATGAGGATGCGATAAATGCCTACGATCGCGCGAATAAACTGAACCCCAATCGCTTTGAATGCTGGTATAACCGAGGCAATACCCTAGGGAAATTGCAGCGCTATCAGGAAGCTCTGGAAAACTATGATAAAGCGCTGGAGATTCAACCCGAACGCTTAGAGATTTGGTATAATCGCGGCAGCATTTTAAGGCGGTTAGAACGCTATGAAGAAGCGCTAGCTGCCTATGACAAAGCGTTAAGTTTAAGTCCAAAGCAGCCTCAAATCTGGTATAATCGCGCCCAGGTTTTAGTTAGCTTGCAGCAGCTTGAAGAGGCGATCGCTTCCTACGATCGAGCCATAGAAATCACCCCTCAAAAAGCAGAGTTCTGGGTACAGCGGGGAATTGCCTGCGAGCGGTTAAAACGCGATTCTGAAGCGTTGGAGTCCTTCGATCGCGCTTTGCAAGTCAATCCCAAAGAGGAAGAAGCGTTGCGTCACCGGATGAATTTACTCGAAAAAAAGGAACAGTATGAAGACGCGGTTGCTGTTTGCGATCGCCTTCTCAGTTTGAATAACAATCAAGCCGAAGTTTGGTGCAAGCGCGGCTATTTACTTGCCGTCTTAAAGCAATATGAAGAAGCGCTCCAGGCTTACGATCGGGCTTTATCTTTAGAATCTAATTCTCCAGACATTTGGCGAGCTAGAGGAGCCATTTTAGCAGAACTTAAGCGCTATCAAGAAGCAGTCAGCGCTTTTAATAAAGCGATGCAAGTTCAAGAACAAAGTTTCAACTTAGATCGAAAAGTAATGCAAGCGTCCGGTGCCAATCAAGCAATCTAAGTATTTTCTCTGAGTTTTAAGATTGAGTAAACTCGAAAAAAACAGGAATATGTTGTTTCTGTAAACCGCCACTCAATCTTGTTAAAGAAAGCATAGAATAGTCCGGAATCTATTATTTTCTCTCGCAAAAAGAACTAGAATAAAATAGAGATCGTCAATCGAGGGTAATTTATTCTGAGCAGTGCGCCTCTGGTGCGATCGCAAATTTTGTTCGTGTCTTAATTTACTTCAATCAGCAACTTTCCTCTCAAGCGAATTTTTACTCATCTCAAACTCAAAGCTTGCAGAGGATTGAAAACAGAATGAAAGCTAGAAGTTAAAACTGAAAGCAAATTCTCTACAGGTGCCTCTACCAACAGCAACCTTTAACCTGTGGAGTAAGCAATGGCTACGATTACCGGCACCTTTGGCCCTGATGTAATTCCCGGAAACCTAGGAACCCCCGCCGAATTAGCAGGCGATGATACGATTCTGGGATTGGAAGGAAATGACATTATTTTAGGCTTGACAGGCAACGATTTTATTGTTGGCAACCAAGGGAATGATTCGCTGCGAGGCGGTGAAGGCAACGACACCATCTATGGCGGCAAAGATGACGATATCATCTTTGGAGATTTAGGCAACGATCTGCTATTTGGCGATCAAGGCAACGATACCATTTACGGGGGTGAAGATAGCGATACGATCGCCGGTGGCGATGGCAACGACGTGCTATTTGGCGATCGCGGTAACGATCTCGTCTATGGTGGAACGGGGAACGACGTAATTGATGGGGGTCAAGAAAACGATACCCTCTACGGGGGTAAAGGCAATGACACCATCTTTGGCGGCGACGGCGACGATCACATTTTCGGCGACCTAGGGGCCGACGTATTGACCGGAGGTAACGGTAACGATACCTTCTATATTGGTCGCGTCTCTCGTCCTGAAGAAGCGATTACCTCCACTGGAGGCACCACCTTACCCGATGCCGATATTATTACCGACTTTAGCGTTGGCGATCGCATCCAGTTAATCGGCGGAATGACAGCCAACGACCTAGTTGCTGTTGCCGGGGAAGGACAATACGCCGGAAGCACCATCCTCCGAGATAATGGCACCGGACAATTCCTCGCCATCCTCCAAGGAGTCGATGCAGCCGCTTTAGTCTTTGGTCAAAGTACCGTTCGCCTCCTTGCACCAGGAGAAGTCCCTGTCGATCCGGAACCAGAACCTTCCACCTTCAGCATCACAGACGCAACCGTAGCTGAAGATGTGGGGAATGCGGTTGTCACCATTACGCGCACGGGTAACACCGCAATTGAAGAAATTGTCACCTTTACCACCAGCGACGGAACCGCCACCGCCGACGCCGACTACACCCCCGTCACCCAAACCCTAACCTTCGCCGCCGGACAAACCAGCGCAACCGTCAATATTCCCGTCCTGACAGACGACTTGGTGGAAACGGACGAAACCGTCAATTTAACCCTCACTGGTGCAGGCGGAACCACCCTGGATACAGGAACGCTAACCATCCAAGATTCGGCTGTCACCCCAACACCAACCCCGAACACCTTCGTGTTAGATCCAGCCAACACTTACCTGTTCAATGAAGCCGCTACAACTGCAACCTTCACGGTTCGCCGTATCGGAGATTTAACAGGAGAAGCAACGATAGATTATTCAACAGTCAACGGTACGGCGATTGCAGGAAGTGACTATACTGCTGCTTCAGGTACGCTGACTTTTGCTGCGGGAACCGATACTGCTACCTTTACCGTTGATATTCTGGCTGATGCAATTCCTGAACCTGATGAGTTCTTTACAATCCGACTCAATGATGGCGCAAATATTCCAGATTTTGCTCACGTCATCATTACCGAAGGAACTCTCCCTGTAGCAGGCGCTTTTAGTTTCGATCAAGCTACCTTTACTGCCGATCCGGCAAGCATTACGACAGATGGCGCAGGTAATCAGTTTGCTGTGATTACCGTGACTCGCACCGATGCTACAAACCCTGCTACGATCAGTTACCAAACTGTAGTGGGTGAGGCTACGAGCGGTGGTATTTTCCCAGGTACTGCTTTGCCTGTAACAGCTCCAGCCGACTACTATGATGTAGTCGGGACTTTATCCTTTGGCGCAGGACAAGATCGGTTAACCTTCAACGTCCCAGTTCTCCTAAATGGTGCTACTCCAACTGCTGCACCAGATGTTACCTTAGAACTCTTTGGAGGAAGCGTAGGCACTTTGAGTACGGCTGCTTTAGAGATTCTCTAATTCCTATTAAATGTGACCAACCGACTAACAATCAAGGCTTTAAGCTGTTCGCTCATTAACATCGATCGGTCAAGCTAGAATTAACTAACTCTACTGATGCGTTGAAAAGACACCCTGACTAAGCGGGGTGTTTTTTTATAGATTCAGCTAGTAGGCTGGGTTAAGCTTGTTGCGGTCTAACAAACTTACAATGCTAGCGATATTAACGTTGGGTTCCCTCTGGCTATGCTTGCGAATTCAAGCGTCTAGGCTGGAATAAACTCGATAGTTTCGATGAAGTCGCTTAACTCGTCTTTTAAATCCTCGGCTTCCTCTTCTAGTTCTCCCGGTTCTTCGCCATCAAAGAAACTGCGCTGAGAGGTGATAAAGTAGGCGTAATCATCTTGAGTCAGCGCAATAATTCCGCGATAGGCATTTAAGCGAACGGGGGGTTCGTTATTCCGCGAGACAGATAGGGTGGAACCTTCAGGCAAATCGACCATCGCAAAATAACAGCCATCTAACATTTCATCTAAATATTCTTCGTATAACACCTGAGAATGAGGAAGGCTGGTGAGAATTGCTTGAGAAATGTAAGAATCTATCAAAGACTTTAAATATTTTTCCCGTCCCAATTCCAAGACTTTCTGCGCTTCGAGTTCTGCATCTTTGGCTTGGGAGTAGTCAATTCTCAGTAGGGTGCCAAAGTCATCGCTAAATCCAACCATTCCCGGTTGCGCGTTAATTTTTCCCCCATCTTGTGCATCAATGGGAACAGAAACTTTAAAGTTACCGGCGGGAGATTTATAAATTTCTGCGATCGCTTCCTCATCTAGGGTTGTTTCTTCAAGGCTGTCTAAGACATCTTCAATAATTTCTTGAGCCTCGTTATCTGCGATTTCTAAGGCGATTTGCAACTCATTCAAAAACGTTTTCGCTTCGGTGCTAATGTCTTCGCGCTCTAAGACAATCACTAAAATAGCGGCTTCAAAAGCATCTAAAACATCTTCGTCTGAAAGCGCCTCATAAGCAGCATTAAAAATGGCTCCAAATCCTTCCGCATCTGCCAATTCCGATAGTTTGGTGAGAAAATCGGCAATATCTTCCTCTGGATAGTCGCCTAAAATTTCGCACTCCCAGAGCAAGTTGGCTAAAAAGTCAGTATCAAATTCAGAATCATCCGCTATCAAAGCACTAGCAGTAATGAGCGCGATCGCACCCACTGCTTCTTCAGGACTCAGCGCTATAGAAAGCGTTTCTTCTGAGTCAAAAAACTGGTCATAGGTACCCATAATAGATTGTTGTACCGATCGGCCTTGATATTTCTAACAAATTTCTAACGTCTGTGGCTTGAGCTTAAGCATTATTTAAGGGTAAAGCGAATTTGTTCATCCCCAACCCAAAATCGGGTAGAGTTCTCAGCTTAACCGTACACCAATTGTAGAGAAAGTTAACAACCAAGCTCCAAAAGATACTGAAACCTCTAGGATCGAAAGGCAGATTTGGAAGCGCGATCGCAATTAACCACAGACCTCCCAACCTCTGGGGAACCTTGAGCCTAGCGTTTCAGTCTGCAAGAAAGAACTCCAAATATTGCTCTCGTTTGGGATAACTGAAAACTAGCTTCGAGAGTGAATCTTATCCCCACTTTCACCCCAAAAGGCTTAAGATTTTATGGCATTCGTTCCAATTCCTGACCCATCAGGCGTTCCACGCCTTCTCGCGACTGAACTCGCAGACAATATTACCCTAACACCCGGACAACTCTTCGGCCGTTCTCAAGGTTTATGGTTGCTGGGTGGAAATGATATTGCTCAAGGCTCCAACGATAGCGAAGTCATTCTGGGTAACATGGGTAACGATACCATCTTTGGCGGGGGCGGCAACGATCGCCTGCTAGGAGGTAAAGAGAATGACTGGTTATACGGAGAAGACGGAAACGACCTCCTGCGCGGTGACTTAGGCGATGATGTCCTATTTGGTGGCGCTGGAAATGATACGCTGCGAGGCGGTAAAGGGAATGACTATCTTCTCGGCGGCGATGGCGATGATTTTCTAGTCGGTGACTTAGGTGTCGATACCCTTGAGGGTGGAGCAGGTTTTGATACCCTAGTCTTAAGGGCCGATCAAGCTAACTTCGATGTTAACCAGGTCGATCGCGTTATCTACAATGATGCTGAAGACTTTATTGGCTTAACCAACGGCTTAACCTTCTTTGACTTAATCTTTGATGACTCGCTCAATATTACTGGCGGCGCAGCTAACGATACCGTAATTCGCCTCAGAAGTACAGGTCAAGCCTTGGGTGTGGTTCTAGATGTCGGCGCGTTTGTCTTCTCACCCGTTGATTTTGTCACCATTACAGACGCAGACCTGCAAGTGGGTAGCAACCCATTCTTCTAACTCCATTCTCTCCTCTTAATCGGCATTTTCCCCGCGCTGGTGTGGCTGGCGTCGGGGATTTTTTTGAGAATAAATTTTTCTTTATCATAATTTGCTAAATATTACAATTCGGTAAATACTTAAATTTTCATCATTTCCCTACAATTCGATTATGATGGAAGTACATTTAGATCGATCGCACTGTTAGCAAGAAAATCAGGGCATCTCTACCGCTTGAGCCTTCGCAAAAGCTACGTACTATTACGTAGTCTGATTTTCATCTGACCGAGTGCGAACCGTGACATCTACCTAATTAAAACTTGAACGGTCGCACCTCAGCAGAGCGATCGATTTTCACTCTTCCTCATTAACAAAGGTTGATAAGAATATGTCCTCTATTCCAATTCCCGATCCCTCTAACATTCTGCGTTTATTGGGAACAGAGCTGGCTGACAACTTTACCCTTAGCTCTGGGCAACTTTTAGGACGAACTCAAGGGTTATGGTTATTAGGAGGCAATGATAACGTTCAAGGCTCCAACGATGCTGAAGTGATTCTCGGTAATCGAGGCGATGATTTTATTGCTGGGGGTGGTGGTGGCGATCGCCTTTTAGGTGGCAAAGATAATGACATCTTACGCGGAGAAGACGGCGACGATCTGCTCCGAGGCGATGTCGGTAACGACGTGCTTTATGGTGGAGCCGGAAAAGACACCCTACGCGGAGGTCGAGATAACGATTCCCTATTTGGTGGCGATGGGAACGACTTGTTGATCGGAGACTTAGGCGTCGATACTCTACATGGAGAAGCAGGAAGCGATACTCTCGTTTTGAGAGCCGATCTAGCGAACTTCGATATTAATCAGGTCGATCGCCTAATCTACAACGACGCAGAAGACTATATTGGTCTAACCCAAGGCTTAACGTTTGCCGATCTCGTCTTTGACGATCTATTCAATTTTACCGGAGGTGCTGCTAACGATACGGTTATTCGCCTCAAAACTACAGGTCAAGCGCTCGGTATTGTGCTTGATGTTGCCGCGAGTACCTTTAATGCTATTGATTTTGTCAGCATTACAGATGCAGACTTACAAATCGGTAGCAACCCATTCTTCTAAAGCGCACCCGATCCTAGCTCGCTTCTAGAAGTTTTCTAACCCTGCTCTGGCGGTGCTGGAGTAGGGTTAGCTGATGGAAGTCGCAAAATTGTAGCGGTTGGCTGAGTTTGCAAAGCCAGCAGTAACTTGTGAATATCCGCCTCAGTGAGGGTTTTTTCTCCGGGTAGCTGTTGGTGTTGTCTCTGCAAAGCTTGCACAAGCGTATCTTCCCGATTTTCCAGCCGATCCAGATTTGCCAGCAGTTCTAGGAGTAACCGTTCCGCCTCTTGGCGCTGTTCGGGAGTGAGTTTTAAGTCAGAAGCTTCTTCTTCAGATTTGGCGGTGGCTAACCCTGCAATAAACGCGCCTAGAATTGCTCCCGTCCATAAACCCGTGGTACTCCCCTGCCAAAAGGCAACGGGGGTGACAACCGCTTTACAAGCCGTTCTGAGGGGCCAAAACAGCGGCGTACATTTCTGAGTCCGCGCATTCACGCTAATTTGTCCGCCAACAAACGACCAAAACAAACCAGAGGTTAAGGCGACAAACGTACAGATCAAGGTACGCTGTTGAAGATTTTGGGATAGGCGGCGTAAGGGGAGCATAAAGAGGGAAGAAGGGAGTTGGGAGTTGGGAGTTGGGAGTTGGGGAAGAAGGGAATTGGGAGTTAGGAGTTGGGGGTTGGGGA
>NZ_MJGC01000059.1 GCF_001746915.1 Desertifilum tharense IPPAS B-1220 | reverse complement strand
CCCCTAACTCCCAACTCCCAACACCCCTCTTCCCCAACCCCTAACTCCCAACTCCCAACTCCCTTTCTTCCCCAGCACTTTGCACTTTGCTATAAGCAAGGCGATCGGCGTATTCTAGTTGAGAAATAGCGGTAACTGGATACGACTGATAGATCGGAATATAGATGTCAAAGGTTGTTCCTTGACCGAGAGTAGAAGAACAGATTAGTTGTCCCTGGTGGCGCTCCGTAATAATTTGATAGCTAATCGCCAATCCCATACCCGTACCTTTGCCGACCGGTTTGGTGGTGAAAAAGGGGTCAAATATCCGATGAGCGACCTCTTCCGGCATCCCAGAGCCGTTATCGCGAATGCGAATCCGGATTTGGTCGTTAGAGGTTTGTTCGGTCACAATTTCAATTTGGGCGGGGTTGAGGTCAAGTTCACAAGCTGCGCGGCTGGCATTGAAGTCATCAAGGGCATCGATCGCATTCGCCAAAATATTCATAAAGACCTGGTTCAATTGTCCGGCGTAGCATTCAATTAAGGGCAATTGACCATAGTGCTTGATAACCTGAATTTCTGGCGAGTTGGGTTTTGCCTTGAGACGACTGTGCAAAATCATGAGAGTGCTGTCAATTCCTTCGTGGATATCGACCTGTTTAACTTCCGCCTCATCTAGACGGGAGAAAACGCGCAAGGATTGAACAATTTCGCGGATGCGTTCTGCCCCAACATTCATAGAACTGAGGAGTTTTGGCAAATCCTGACTGATAAATTCCAAGTCTGATTCTTCCATCTTGGCTTGGATGGAATCGGGGGGTTGCGGGTAGTGTTTTTGGTAGAGTTCAATCAGCGCTAGCACTTCTTCGATGTAGTCTCCGGCGTGAAGCAAGTTGCCATGAATGAAGTTCACAGGGTTATTGATTTCATGGGCAATTCCGGCGATTAGCTGACCGAGACTGGACATTTTCTCGCTCTGAACCAGGTGCAGTTGAGTTTGCTTTAACTGCGAGAGGGTGGCGTTGAGAAGTCTGACTTGATCTTGGGTTTGCGTGTAAAGGTCAGCTTGGCGAATGGCGATCGCCAATTGGTCGCTCACCGCTTGCAGCAGTTCCCAATCGTCGAACGATAGCGCATTTCGGGGCCATCCAATCAAATAACCATCTCTTTGAGCTTGGGTGGGAATTGCCAGCGCTAGATAGGCACCTGGAGATAGGGTCAGTTCTGTTTGATGTGAAGTGGCAGAAATCAGTTGAATGGTTCGCTCCTCTTCTAGGGCGGTTTCTAGGGAAAGGGGAGGATCGCTTTGGAGTTGGGTTCCACACCCGATGCTGACTTGAGGAAACTCGCAGACAATTTCAAAGGTATGAGCGGGCGCATCGTACCAGACAAATAAGGCTTGCTGGAGTTGAAGCAGGGAACCCAATTCAGAGAGTGTTGTTTGAACGATGGTTTGGAGATCGAACGACTCGCGAATGCGGGTGGTTAAGCGATTGAGTAGCGCTTCTTGAGCGGCACGGGTTCGCATTTTTTCAAACAGGTGAACCTGTCGCCAAGCCCCAACTAGGGCAACGAGCAATAATCCACTAATGACGGAGGCGAGGGAATTGAGGGCGTACAGTTGCGATTCAATATTCCTTTGGGGAATAACGAGGGCAATAGACCAGTCGGCCTGCTTGAGGGGAAGGTAGGCTACGTATTGCCATTGGCGGTCAATGTAGGCAAGCTGGATGCCTTGCTGTTTGTTGACCATGCGCTGGGCGATCGCTTGTAGAGGTCGATCGGCACTGACAAGCAAGCTCGGTGCGGGGTTTTCGGCGCTGCCAATGAATTCCGGGTTGGGATGAATGATGGGGACGCCTTTGGAGTTGAGGGCAAAAGCATAACTTTGTTTGCCCTGTTGGAGTTGGCGAACCACTTGTTCGATGCGCTGGAGGTCAATGGATGCGCTCACCGCGCCAATGGGGGGGGTGCTGCCATCGGAGGGGATAGGGGCGCTGACGGTAATGTGCAAAAGGTTGGTGGTGCGGCTGACGATCGGGTCGTGAATGCCGCTTTGACCGGACATGGCGGCGCGGAACCAATCGCGATCGCTAATATCATTGCCAATTTCTCCTTTAATTGTATTCGAGGAGATCCCATTGGGACGGGCAACAGAAAGCATCAGGTATTCGCCAATGCGATCGCGCTCCGACAGAAAATAAGGTTCGATCTGCGCCCAAGAGAGCGATCGCACCGTTGGACTATTGGCCAGCATTGCCACCTCCGAACGGCGGTTAGACAGCCACTCATCTACCTCGTTTACCCCTTGTTCCACCTTTAAAAGCGCCTGCTGTTTCAGATTTTCTAAAATCAGCCCCCGGACAATTTGGTAGCTGACGATGGCTACCCCACTGACGGCTAGCGTCAATCCCGATAACACCAATAACACCACTAAACTGCGAGTTGACCAACGAGAAAAATTCACTCTAGAGCCGTTGGCAACGCGAGTTAGCGAGAATTTATGCAGATTCATACTCAATCCTAGAATTGCTAGTCAAGACAGATGGGGCTAGATCGGACGCGCGTCCGATCTCTCATACCGAGCGGGGTGCGAACCAGAGCGAATCGCAATCCTAGAAAAACGACAGGGCGGCGGTCGAGTTGCGATCGCTTCACAGACTGAGGTAGCCGGAGCAAGCGAAACTCAACCGCTCGGTTCTAATCAAGGCACAGCTAGGACGTTAGCCATCGTCGCAAGCGAGATGGGATGGAGCCATTACTGAAGAGGCGAAGAGTGCAAGCCAAAAGCGCTGTGCATATGCAGATTTAGACTGTAATCGTGGCTATTGCGTTTAGGGTTCCCAAATCTGTCATTTTGCGAACAGCATTACCGGAATCAACTGGCCATCAACTCTGAGGATGGCGTTGCTCGCCATAACTGTTCGAGTTGTGTTGCAGGCATGGTCAAGTAGAGAACATCGCCTGCACTTAAACAGGTTTCAAGCAAATCCCAACCATGAATGGTCTGGCAGTTTGTTTCTAAGTACAAGGGAACAAAATCAGCAGCCATTGCTGCTTCCTTAATCCGCAAACTGCAAAAAGGATGTAATTCGGTGATTCGTGTCGCTAGGGCAACCCAAAGGCTATCGGCGGTCATACCATTCCCTAATATTCTGCCACCTAAAGCGGCCGCTGCAAAAGAGGGAGCCGCTAAATCAATGGGGCTTAAAACGGCATCAAATTCAAAGACCTGTTGAGATAGGCGAGCAAAATGGGGGTCTGTGGTGCGGACAATCGCTGGGATTTTGGGGGCAATTCCCTTAGCCGTCAGGGCAATTTCTAGGTTAATGGTATCGTTACTAGTGACAGCTATTAAGGCTTCTGCGCGGGTGATATTTGCCGACTCTAAGACGGTTGCCATACTGGCATCGCCGTGAATGACGGGAATTTTGAGCGAACTGGCGGTACTGAGAAACCGACTGTTCGGATCGCGTTCGATGGCAATCACTTCATGACCGTGACCGTGCAGTTGATTGATGATTTGAATGCCAACGCCCCCCAAACCGCAAACAATATAATGATGCTTTCTGGGCAGGGGGGTGGCTTCGAGAAGCTGGCGAAATCGCGTCCCTAGAATCCAGTCGTTGAGGAGAGCGTAGCAGATGCCGATGACGCCTGTTCCCACCAGCATCATCAAGGCTGTCAAGAGTTTAATGCTATCGGGAGATTGTTCGGCAACTTCTTCTTTACCGCCTGCACCTGTAATCATACCGACTGAGAAGTATAAGGAGTCTACTAGCGAGATGTGGCTGTTGACGGTGGTATAGGTGAGGGTGGCACACAGAATCATTGCAATCAGGGTGAAGGCAATGCTGAGGGAAGATTGGGAATGTTGCTGAAATTGGCGCAGGCTAACCACCAGCTTGTTGAGTTGGGTTAAGAAGGTTTTGCGAGAGTTGCGGATGCTGGGTTTTGTGGCGATAATCAGGCGATCGCCAATTTGCAGGTGCCGCTTTTGGGTGACGGCGGAAATTAGGTCAGTTTCGCTATTGGTGGGGAGATAGTAGATCAGCATCCGATTGCGATCGTCCCATAACTCGCTGAGGGAACGATTGCACCACGGGTGATGGGCGTCGATATATTCTTCGTGGATGGGCCAGGTTTGGTTAAACAGTTGCAGTTGTCCAATGGCTTGATTTCCCTGGGCGGCGAAGGCAAAAACCGGGGCCGCTAGGGCAGAAACGCTCATGGTGGTATGGTCGGGTAAGGTGCGGTCTAAGCGATCGCCTAAACGCGTATTAAACAACCGATTGATAATCTGGATCTTGGGGTTGAGAACGCGGGCTTGGACTAAAATTGCCAGGTTGAGGGCGTCATCATCGGCCGCAATGACCAGAGTATGCGCGTCGATAATGCCTGCGGAGAGAAGCGAGGTGGCTGAATCTAATTCACCGACAATCAGACCTAATGTTTCTCCGGGAATGGGTTGGTTGCTAATGCCCACAACCGATGCACCTTGCTGGCGCAATAGGGAAAAGATCCGATACCCAGTCCGACCTAAGCCACAGACAATAATTTGAGGTTTCATAAGCGGAGTCGTGCGATCGCCTCTAGCCCAATGTTGAGGCAGTTGTCTAGGCTACTATTGTTGAGGAATAGATCGCCCCTAAACTGTAACTGACAACACGAGAGGACAAATTGATCGGAGGTTCTCTATTGAGTTCTGGGAATTCTAAGATTGGCAACTCTCTAGATAAGGTTGTCGTCAGTCTCAACTATTACCATGCGTTCTAGCCCCTATGCTCTCTCGATTTTTAAGTTCTGCGATTGTTGTGGTTGCTCCGGCTTTAGTCTATACAATGCCTGCAACGGTGGCGAGGGAAAGCGTTCCCGCACCCGTCACTTCAATTGGGCAAGTCAAGGATGTTTCGCGGAACGATCCGTATTATGAGGCATTGCGATCGCTCATTGAGCAATATCAGCTTAACCTCACTTATGCAGATGGGACTTTTCGCGGCAATCAAGCGCTGACGCGAGCAGATTTTGTTGTTTATTTACATCAAGTTCTAGAGAATTTAGAGGTTTTGCCCCTAAGCAACGCTCATTCGCTTCCGGCTGCGACTGCTCAAGCACGCGATATTCAACCCACTGATTTTTACTATGAAGCCTTACAAGAATTAGTCGAAAACTATGGGCTAACATTTAATCTCATTCAAGGAGAGTTTCGCCCCAGACGCGCCATTACCAAAGGAGAAGCAACCCGATATTTATATCAGGTTTTTGGCTACCCCGAAGGCTCGATGAATAATGTTCTTTCACTCAGACGGGGAGAGTTTGTCATTGAACTCTACCAAGCTTTACGTCGGTTAGAAAGACCTTCTGAGGTTACGGAGTCGAATGTACCAAACTCAGGGTTCTAGCAATCTGTTGAGCCACTTTATCGTTTTGCCAATAATTGAGGTGAGAATTGACCACCAGATTGCCGGTTTGGACGTGAATATCTTGAAGAAAGCAGTTAGAATTTTGGGAATTTTGAGCAAACAGTTTTTCTAAAGGATAAGCGATGGGATCGCAGTTATTGTGAAAGTTTAACCAGCGGCGATGACTTCCCTGAACTGGGTTGATGATGTCACGGAAGTTTCGCTCTTCCATCCAAAGTTCGCCTTGTCGCATCATAAATAAGCCAATCGGAGCGCCTAGGGTAAACAGATGGGTGAAGTTGTTTTGCAGCCGCACGATATCTTCGGCGGGGGGTTGAGGATGAAAATCAGCCAGGAATAACACGTTTCTGACTAATAAGTTGAAAACATAATCATAGGCAACAATTGAGCCTAATGAATGGGCAATAATACTATAACCTTCATACTGCGCTAAAGCGCGTTTCATATCGTGCCAGACTGAAGAACGAATTTTATTGTCATTAACCGCAACGTAAGCGGTAACATCGCCTAAAAATAAGGTCATAAAATAGCGCAACCCAAACATTGGATTGCGAAGCACGTTCGCTGTCTTTAACTCTGTGGGTAAATCGGGAAAGCAGAGCTTAAAAAGTTCTCTTTCTGCATTAGAAATATAGCGCTGCCACTCTACAAATACAGGTAGAAATGATTTTTGAAACGTTATTTGATCGACTTGGTTGTACTCTTGATAGTAACGACCAATATTATTAAGCAGTTGCCGATAGTATTTGGTTGAAGGCCCTTCGCCAATCCCGTGAATAAAAATGAGTAGATGCGGTTTCATTATTAAATCCCAAGGCTAGTGGCTAAGGAATTATAACCTTTGGGGGGTGACACTGCCCATTAATGATGAAGGAGCTTAACAGATTAGGGTCTGAATGCCCAGAATTGGGTACTCTCGGAGAACGAATGTTATTTAGGTTACACTATGCGGTTTTCTGACTGAGACAAAATGTCCCCGAAGTCAAAAGTGCTAGCCTTTTTCCGGCTGCCTTCCGCAGAACTTCCCCTGACCTTTTCCACAAGTTTTCCACAGGAAGTTGAAGTTTTCCACAGAGGGTTGAGGAAAACGAAACAGATTATAACAAAGGCTTAAACAGGAGTGCCAAACGCCCTTGAATTCTTTCAGTTAAGGGGCGATCGCGCCATTCTTCTAATGTGAGACAATGGCTATTTTCCCAAGCTTGGGCAAAAAAGGATTCTAAGTTTTCCACCAACTGAGGGCTGCGAGTCGATACATTTAACTCATCGTTGTGGAAATAGCTGCGGGGGTCAAAATTTGCACTTCCGGTACTCGCCCAACTGCCATCAATCAGCATCACTTTGGCGTGCATCATACTCGGTTGATATTCGCACACCTGGACGCCTGCTGCCAATAGGTCGCCATAGAGTTGACGGGCGGCGTAGCGGACAAATGGCTTATCATTTTTTTCGCTAACGGTTAACACCCGCACATCTGCGCCATTTTGTTGGGCTTGAATCATCGCTTGGCGGGTACTGGTTTCGGGGACAAAATAGGGGCTACCAATCCAAACGCGATCGCGGGCAGCCAGAAAGCTAAGTTTAAATAACGTCCGCATATCCGACTCGCTTAAGGTCGAGGTATCTTTATGGATATACATCCGTTCCCCTTCGACCTGAGTCGCTGTAATCTCAGTTACTTCTAAACTGAGATCGCCCCCTGTATAAATCCAGTTTTGCAGAAATTGCCCTTCTAGTAGATCGACAACTTGCCCTTCATAGGCGACTTCAAACTCTAACCAGGGTGCAGTATCGCCAAATTTAGGATCGCCATCCCAATAGTCAGAAACGCCTGCGCCGCCAATTAACGCTCGCTGACCGTCAATAATTAACAATTTGCGGTGGGTGCGAGAGTTATATTCTAAAGGGGCGCGCCAGTCAAATTCCCGGAAAAACCGCAATTCTACGCCTACATCTCGCAACCGCTGCCAATATTCATCGGGGATCTCTCCGGTTCCGTGGGCATCTACAATCATTTGAATTCTAACGCCGGCTTGCGCCCGTTCGATCAGGGCTTGGGCAAACTCGTCAGCGCGATCGCCGGGAGTCATAAAATAGGTTTCAAACAGGATTAACTGCTGCGCTTGGCGAATGGCTGCATTCCGGGCTGCATAAATGGCATCGGCTTCTACCCAAAACCCGGTAATCTCTCCGCTAGTCGGAACTCCGTTCGATAAGCCTGTCACCATCCGAGAGAAACGCGGATCGTCTAGCGGGGGAACATTATCTAAACGATACTCCGCTTCTTGGCGAAATGCGCCATTCAGATACAGCGCTGCGGATAGAAAGGCAAAGAGTGTAACCAGTCCAACGCCGATCTCGCCAAATAGTTTATCGCGAATAAATTTGCGGATTGAAGGGTTTTGGGATTTTTCTGTCATTACTCAAATTCAGCCAGTGTTGCAATTGCACGCTGACAGATTTCTGCATGACAATGCCCGTTACTGGCAACAATGCAACCCCACTGACTCACGTCTCCGGTATTGTATTGTAGAGGCGAGCCGTCTGCGTGGGTCATTTTGCCACCGGCTTCGGTCAAAATCAGTTCGGGGGCTGCCATATCCCAGTCTTTGGGGGCAGATTTCCCAGAAAGGGAAATATAAATATCAGCGTGCTGTTCGACAATGGTGACGATTTTACAGCCAACGCTACCGACAAATTGAGTATCTTTAGTCGGAAGTTTTGCCAAAATGGCATCAAGACGGTTATCTCGGTGAGTGCGAGAGGCGACTAGACCGAGATCGGCGATCGCAGTTTTAGAGGATACTTGTACGGGGTCGGTTTGTCCGGTACGCGTGCTAACCCAGGTCCCTTTGCCTCTAAGCGCCCAGTACACCTTATCAGATTCTGGTAAGGCGACCACGGAGAGGATCGGACGGTGGTTTTCAATCAGCGCTAAGTGGATGGCATATTCTCCGGTTTTCTCGATAAAATCCCGCGTACCATCAAGGGGATCGATAATCCAAACGCCTGGTTTTTCGATAACGGCTTGGCTACCTTTATAGGTTTCTTCGCTGAGGTAGCCAAAATCGCGATCGCCTAATTCGGCCTTAAATCGGTCTAAGATATAGCGATTCACTGCTATATCCGCAGCCGTGACGGGCCCTTCTTTTTTCTGTTCTACCGCCAAGGTTTCGCCGCGATAGTAGGCACGAAGGATATCAACCGCCCCCCAAGCCACCGAACGCGCGATCGCAGTAATATCTGATAAGTTTTGCATCCAACAGTTACCAATTTGGAATATTTGGGTCTTGCCAATTAAAGTAATTGGGAAAGACAAAATTCGTAAACGACATGGATAAACTAATATCCAATGCCTTCACCTGATGCCACCAACCCACCGGAATAAAAATAATTTCTCCCGGTTCTAGCACCTCTTCAATAATTTTCACATTCTGATAGAGTGGATAGCGATTGTAATCTGGGTTTTCGCAATCCACCTTACTAAAAACGCCCACATAATTGTACATAAAAGGCGTTTGTTCTGGGGAAATCAACCGCCAGCGCTTGCGCCCAGAAACATGAGCCATGATTAAGTTTACTGGGTCATGGTGCAATGGTGTAATCGTCCCGGCCGGCCCAAACCAGAAGAAAACGCGACCGCTGGTATCTTGAGGATTGAGCAGTTCTGGGAACATGACAATATCATCCATAATTCCCTTAAGATCGTCTCGTTCCACGTTGCGATTATTCGCCACCATATAGTAATTATTGCTTTCGCCACCCTGGACAATCATGTCCACATACTCGCTCAGGGTGACAGTCTTTTTATGCCGTTCGCAATTAATTTCGTATAGCGGATCGGTATTGCGATCGAATTGAATTTCAACCTGTGCTTGACCGTAGTTTGCTTTAAAATACTCCGGCGTCCACTTTTGCATCGCCGACCAATCTTGCATCATCCCGGTGAGAATGACCGGACGATTTTTGGCATAATAATGTTCTAAAAATTCTTCGCGAGTGACCCGTTCTCGCCGTTCAATTTTGCCGTAACTGGGTGCTAACTCAGCAAGCTGTTGCTGAATGGTTAAAATTGATTCTAATTTTCTTAAAAGTTGGACAAAATTGCTACCCGCTTGAAAGGCCGGATCGTTAGAAACGCGCTGGACTTCTTGTAAAGCCGCCTGTACGTCAATCCCGCGCTGTGTCATTGCTTGAACCAGCGCCCCATCCGGTCGATTGTGTAGCTTATTTTCAGCAATCCAGCGCTTCCAATCGTCCGAGAGTCCGCTTTGGGTTTGTCCTGCGGCTGCGGCTAGCTGTTGCTGATATTGTGCGGTTAACCACTCTAGGTTAATTTGCTGTTGCTCGTTGAGGGTAATTCGCAGGGGAGGAAGCGTGATCCGAAGAGGTTGGGAAACTTCAGCCATAGGAAGATTAAAAGGGGGGGTGAGTAAGGGAATTCCTGGGGCGGCGATTTTAAAGGGAGGTCAAACTTGTTATAGCAGAGAAAGTCTCGCTCTCAGCACAATGGGTTTAAGAAGATTTGAAAACCTGGGCTAAACGGAATTCTGCTATTTTAGCGACTTCTGCTAAAGCGGTGGCTTGTTCCTCTGGGATGGAGTTGTCGAGGCGGCGGGAGAAAGCCTCTAGGATGCTGGTTTTGGTGTGGTTTTTCACGGCGATGATGAAGGGAAAGCCGAATTTTTCTTGGTAAGCTTGGTTGAGGGCAAAAAAGCGATCGCTCTCTTGGGGGGTCAACTGGTCTAACCCCGCGCCTGCTTGTTCCTGTACCGACGCTTCCGCCATCTTCACCTTCGCCCCTAAGTCAGGATGCGCCTGAAGCAAGGCTAATTTCTCCGCCTCAGTTGCCTGCTGTACCACATCCACCATTGTTTGATGCAAAACGTCCAAATTTGCAAAAGGACGCAATTCCCAAGCTCTGTAAGCCACCCAAGGTGAATGTTCAAACACCCACCCCACCGCATCCACGAATTCAGCTTGGGCCATTTGATTTAAACGAGCAACAGATAATCCATTTTGGCCTTGTTCGCTCATGTTTCCTGCAACCACTGGCTAACATCCTCGACAGAAGTAAAGTCCAATAACGCTTCTGCAAATTCCTCCAACTGCACTAAGGATAACGCCTGGATTTTCACTTGAAGCGGATCTGGGATAGCGCCTAGCTTGCGTTTTAGCAGTCGTCGCACTAAAGACAGGGCCTCTTCTTGCCGGATATCCTGGTAAATAACGGATTCTTGCATCAGTTCTCTCCGCAACAGTTGTTGAATTAGGGTTTTTTCTAATACTAATCCAGCCAAGACAGCGGTTGCGGCAGCTACGTTGCTTTGAATGCGCCGATCTGAGATAGTATCAATGACTTGGATTGCTTGTTGCAATACCTGAGTCCTGTCAGAACTTTGACTTAGCACAGCAAAAGGAATAAGTCCCGGAGAACCTAAAAAGATGTCAGTCGGCTGTTCCCACAGGCGGATCGCATCGAACTCATGGCGAGTGCGTTCTAAGGTAAAAGCCGTTTGATAGACT
Source organism: Desertifilum tharense IPPAS B-1220 (assembly GCF_001746915.1). Taxonomy (NCBI): domain Bacteria; kingdom Bacillati; phylum Cyanobacteriota; class Cyanophyceae; order Desertifilales; family Desertifilaceae; genus Desertifilum; species Desertifilum tharense. The sequence goes on along the minus strand of NZ_MJGC01000059.1, from coordinate 57,978 downwards.
CGTTCTGAACGACTCCGTTGCAGATAGATTACCACCTGTCGCATCTGCTTTTGCGGAAACCGTCGATATACTCGCAGCCGATAGTCAGCCATGCGAAACGGAATATCTGGGTTTGGTTCTGTTTGAAATTCTAGGTGTAGAACCAGTTGCTCAGATTGCTGCAAAATGAGAGCATCTGCTCGGATGGGTTCAAGTGAAAGTTCAGAGGGACTAAGTTCAGTCAGTGGAATAGACTCACCCAGTAACCAGGTTGCGAAGTCTGATGAGAAGTTTTCCGCTAGGAATTTGCAGATATTATCAAACATTGAATAGGGGTAAGCTTGGCACCTTACTATTTTTTCATCCAGTGGCGGGTTCCGAAGGTTGTGCAAGACTGGGAAGCGATATTAGCAGCACTTTGTAAGGCTTCGAGGAAGGGTTGTTGCAAGATAGAGTGGCAAAATGCACCGTGAAAGATATCGCCTGCGCCGAGGGTATCGACAGCAGAGATAGGGGGAATCTCCAGTTGTCCGCTTTCTCCCTGGCTGTAGTATAAAATGGGGTATTTTCCGTGGGTGATGGCGAGGTGAGGAATTCCCAGGTTAACCAGATACGCCATTACGTCTTCTGGGGTTTGGCAGCCGGGGGGATGAAAATTGGCAGAGGCGATCGCATAATCAGCTAGGGGTAGAATTTTCTCAAATCCGGGTTTCCAACTTCCGCCATCGATAACAATAGGGATATTCTGCGCTTTGGCGAGTTGTGCGGCTTGATGGCTAACAGCCATTTGATGACCGTCAATTAGTACAATGGCGATATCTTGAAAGAAGTCTGGGGAAAAGCCGTATTCGGGAATTTGAGATTTGCTGGCGTTGATGGAAATGACGGCACGGTTTCCACTTCCTTGACTGACAATAATAGAAGAGACGGGTGGGGGTTCGCTGCGAGTTGGATCGAGTTCGAGAATTTCAATCTCAAACGCCTGTAAATCCGATAAAATTAGATTGCCTATAGGGTGGGAACCGATAACGCCGAGTAGCTTTGCAGGGTTTCCCAAATAGCTGAAGGTAACAGCCGCATTGGTTGCAGGGCCACCCGCCGCTACGAGATAATCTTGAGCAACGATCTTTTGATTGCTAGCGGGTACGCCTTCGGCGAGGTACAAGAAATCTAGTGTAATTAAGCCAATAAATAAGCCGCGATCCATCAGGAAGTCAAAAGATTAGGACATTCCGGGCTATTTTACAATTGGTGAGTGCGATCGCAAGCGCAGTAAAGACAGAAACTCTGATAACTCAACCAATCCTTCTGCTTCTTGGCGTTCTGCTAGAGTTAAGGTTTCGCCCCTATCCTGACGATCTAACAGAAAATCCAGGCGATCGCGAACTGCTGCGTGGTAGTTGAAAGCAAGTGAGTTCAACTGGGATCTGAATGATTTCAGGCATACAGCACTTAGCCGTAAAGGTTCAAGGGTTGCTAGCACAGAATACATACATCCTAGTCTAGGATGGCATTAATCACGGTTGATTGACTTCGCTCATGACGCATTTAGGCACGCTGTATATTGTAGGAACGCCGATCGGGAATCTGGAGGATATGACGTTCCGGGCTATTCGGATTTTACAATCGGTGGGGGCGATCGCGGCTGAGGATACGCGCCACACGGGGAAGTTATTACAACATTTTCAGATAACTACGCCCCAAATTAGCTATCACGAACATAACCAACAGCAGCGCATTCCAGAGTTATTACAGCGGTTGCGGATGGGAGAGGATATTGCGGTGGTGACAGATGCGGGGATGCCTGCGATCGCCGATCCGGGGTATGAGTTAATTAAGGCTAGTATTGCGGAAAATATCCCCATTGTTCCTATTCCGGGTGCAAATGCGGCGATAACGGCGGTATGTGCGGCGGGTTTACCGACGGATCGGTTTATTTTTGAGGGGTTCTTACCCGCGAAGGGGAAACCGCGACAAGAACGGTTGGCGGTATTGGCGACGGAAACGCGCACGATGATTTTATACGAGTCGCCCCATCGCCTCAAGCAGACGCTCTCCGATTTGGCGGAGGGTTTGGGAAGCGATCGCGCCATTGTTTTGGGGCGAGAATTAACGAAGATGCATGAAGAGTTCTGGCGAGGAACGGTGGCGGAGGCGATCGCGCATTATTCTAAAGTGGAACCCCAAGGCGAATTTACCCTAACCATTGCGGGGATGAGTGTTGCGCCCTTGGTATTATCGGAGGAAGCGCTAAAAACCGAGTTGGAAGAGTTGCTAAAACAGGGGTTATCGCGATCGCAAGCCAGCCGCCAACTCGCACAACTCACCCATCTCCCCAAACGCCAACTCTATCAACTGGCGCTATCTCTCCCCGATCCCGACTAGAAAGCAGAGAGAAACGATAAGGGGTTGCTTTTATCCGCCGCAAACCCCAGAATACCCGGATCGCGATGTTCGTACAGAAGATCGCCTTGGGGGTTAAAGAGGAAAGTCGCGCCCCGTTGGGTAAGATAGGCAGAGTTGGGTACGTAAGTATTCCATTTGCTTAATACTTCGCTCATATTCCGCAAGCGCAGGGTAGCCAACTCAAAAGGGCGCTGAAAGCCTTTCCCGCCCGCCCATTGGAAAAATGAGCCTTTCAGAGGGGGCAGAGGGGCGGCTTTAACGCTTTCTTCGTCGCCAATAAGCTGGGGTGCGCGAGTGTCGCCGCGATAGCCGCGAAAGACCTCTGAGAGGGTGCCAGGGCTACCTATTCCCGCACACATCAGCATCAGGTTCAACCAAGCATTCTGGCTGGTGGAGAGTAGAGGCAGTTTGAAGGATAAGCCAGAATATAGTTTAAGGCTGCGGTGCAGTTCGGCTGTAGGGTCAATATATAGGCAATCTTCGGGAAATCCAGTATAACGGCAAAATTGCTGACCGGAAGCGCGATCGCCAATTCCCACCGCCCGAACCGCTATCCCCTTATCTTGAAGCTGCTGGCGTTCTCGTTGCAACCACCAAGCATACTCCAGGCTATCAAAGTCTCCCAATTGCGGCCAAATCAGCACCAGTTGCAGGGGAACGGATTCAATTCCTTGTAGGATAGGTGCGATCGCGCGATCGCTCACGCGCTGGCGTTCGGTTCGTTGCAAAAGGCTGTAGAGATTCATGGAAATTGTTTTGAGTGCGATTCTAGGAGAAGAGTTGCAAAAGCAATTCTTCGCGAGTTATGTCAAAGTGATTTTCAATATCGCGCAAAATTGCACCAAGCGTACCAATTTTAATAGGGCTATGGTTAGGAATGGTAATGTGGTGTTCTCCATTCTCTTGAGTGGTTAGTCGAATATGACTCCCCGTTTGGCGATCGACTGTGTAGCCTAACTTTTCCAGAGCCTTTGCCAATACTTCACCAGACAAATCTCTGGGCATCTTCATGAGGCAATGACCTCATCATGTACGATATGTAAACGGATTAGTTTCGGTCGGGTTGCTTCATCAGGATAATGACAATGAACAGCATCTTTAACCCGTTCGCGGAGTTCTGGAAGACTATCAGCTTGTGTAAAGATTGATTCGCCGAGCGCTCTAGCTACATAACCCCCTTCGGGATCGTCCTCAACTAAAAAAATAAGTTCTGTCATGTCATTGTCTCCCTAATCTGGTGCTGTTTGGTCAGTGCGATCGCGATGCAATAACTACGCTACAGGCTATATTGTACGCTGGGTTAAGACTTAATCCCTCGCACTTGTATACCCCAAAGATTCTTGAATATCTTCAATCTCTAAATCTGGATAAGCTTCTAAGATATCTGCGATCGCTATCCCATCAGCAAGCATATTGACTACGGTAGAAACTGGAATCCGTAAACCTCTGATACAAGGTACTCCTCCCATACGATCGGGATTAACTGTAATACGGGGAAATCTCATAGACTCACGTCCTTTTGTAGTGAACTTCAAGGGTATTGAGTTCTCTTAAAATGGGTTGCTAAGTGCAGCGATCGCGCGATCGCACTTTCTATCCTACTTCAACTTTCGTTTAGACTTGGATGAAGTATCACTAGTCATGAATCAGGTTTCTACGGAAGGTTGATACCAAGTTTCTAAGCGAAGGTTGCGTACAGTTTGAATTCTTTGAAAATCGCTATCAACAGAGACAAGAGTTAGATTGTGTTGGAGTGCAATTGAAGCAATCCATAAATCGTGTTGACTGAAACCAATATCAATTAACCGGGTTTTCCTGCGTTTACTTTTTTGTTTTGGAGCAAACTGCTGCATTAAGTCAGCCTGAAATGATCCATAAATTTCAGCAGTTTTTGAATCAATTCCATAGATTAAGATATTCTTCAAAAACTCATTGATACGAGTAATATTACTTTCTCGTCTTTGCGAATTCTCTGCCATATAGATTAATTCAGCTTGTACGATAACACAAGTTGAAATCTGAGATCGTTCAAGTGCTGCTAACCGAATCAAGATATCAGGTTGATTTTGAAGCGCGAAACTACAGTGATTTGTATCTAGTAAGTACATTACAAAGTTAGACTTCTGTGTCTACCTCAGAAGGCGCTACCTCTTCAGTCGAAATATAAACTTGGCTGCGAGTAGCACGCACCAACTCTAAACATTCTTCTAAATCATCTCCTTCCCATTTGCCAATTCGTTCTAGCGTCTCTAAAATGGACTTTCCAGTAGATGGGGGTTTCTGTTCTGTTAGAGATGAGTTGGGATAGCGGGAGTTTAGAAATAAAAGAAACTCCAATGCGATCGCCAAAGCCTCATCGGGAGTTTGTTCGATTGCTTGGTATAATTGCTCTCGAATCGATGATTTTACCGATTGTTCTACAGATGCTGGGTGTCTATTAATTTTTGGGGTTGGCATAGATTAGACTCTCCTGATATCAAATAAGAAATGACCTGGTAAAGTATGGATTGCTTTTTTATTTCAATAGCTAAGGCTTTCGCTCCTACTTCGCCTTCCCTTTAGACTTGGGTGGGGTACGGTGTGCGCCGAAGTATTTTTCGCTGCGATAGCGAAGCCACACCCGCAACTGTTGGGGAATCTTGTCTTTTTGTTCTTTCGTTAGGGTATTGTAAAGCGCTAAGGCACGCTCCCTTTCTCCGCGACAGGCGGCATTATTATGAGCATCCCAGTAGCTGCGCGCTACCCGAATTCGCCGACAGACTTCTTTAACTAGCGCTTCTCCGGTGAGGGGTTTTTCTGGTTTTGCCATCATTCAATTACCTCATAATATTGCACCAGTGCTAGAAACCGGGTTTCTCAGGTCTTGATCCTAGAGCATTTCTAGGGGGGTGGGTTGACTGGGGGGAGGAAAGGCGCTGTCGAGGGTTGCTAATTCTTCAGGGCTTAATTGCAGAGTTAGAGCGTTATAATTTTGCTCTACATGGTTGATGCGGCTGGCTTTGGGGATAACAATTACATTATCTTGGTGGAGCAACCAGGCGATCGCAATTTGTGCTGCACTTACCCCTCTCGCCTCTGCCAGTTGATTGAGGGTACGATGATTCAGCATCCGGCCTTGTTCAATGGGAGAATAAGCCATCACTGGGATGCTGTGCTGGCGACACCAGGGAAGCAAATCCCACTCTATCCCCCGGCGCGTTAGGTTGTAGAGAACTTGGTTAGTGGCAATTTGCGATCCATTCTCTAACCCAATGGCGGCTTGCATATCCTGAAGGTCAAAATTACTGACGCCATAGCTGCGAATTTTACCCGCCTGTTGTAGGGTTGCAAAGGCTTCTAAGGTTTCCGAAAGGGGAATAGAACCTCGCCAGTGCAAAAGGTAAAGATCCAGGTAATCTGTTTTTAACCGTTGCAAACTCCGCTCGCAGGCTGCGATCGCGCCCCGTTTTGAGGCATTATGGGGATAGACTTTGCTGACCAGAAACACATCAGAACGACGAGATGCGATCGCCTCAGCAATGACTTCCTCTGCACCCCCCTCCCCGTACATTTCTGCTGTATCAATTAACGATAAACCCAAGTCGAGGCCATACTGCAAAGCCTTCACCTCGCTTTGCCGATTTTTCCCACTTTCCCCCATCTGCCACGTTCCCATACCCAAGACAGGAATTGCATCACCATTGGGAAGTTTCAGCGTTTGCATGGTTGTTTCTCAAAGGTTGGAAAAGGCGATCGCACTAATTTTACACCCCAGAACTCGCCCAATTGGCTCATCCCAAAAGAGGAGAATGAGTCTTCCCCGCGAAATCGCAGCCCAAAGTTGTGTAGCCTCAGACTAAGACTTGTTATATTCGCGACTATTTACTAATGAAATCCCCTCTCTTCCTCTGTGGTTTGCTGATTTTACTGGTAGGTTGCAATCAGAATACACCGACTCCTGCCGCTTCCCCGAACCCTACGGTTTATCCTACTGCTGCTTCAACGCCTGTAGTTCCTCAATCTGAAAATGACCCCTCTAAACTCATCTCTGATACAGGTATTGGTGAAGCTAAGATTGGAATGAGTCTGGGAGAACTGAAACAGGCTTTGGGGAGTAACGCAGAATTTCGGGTAGAGTCGCCCTATATTGTAGACTTCGATGCGATCGCAGTTCGGCAAAATGGCGAAGCGCAATACTATATCCTCTATCCCGCAGGGACGACTTTGCAAGATGGCGACCCAATTGAGCTAATTTATACCGAAAATCCTCAATATCGTACAGTTGATGGAGTTGGCCCGCAAACCCCCATCCAAACCGCCGAGGCTGTCTACGGTCAACCCACCTTATCTTATAACTATTCTAGTGAAGGTCGAGAAGCGGCGCGCTTTGCCAACCAACCCCAAAAACTGCTCTTTGGCTTAGGGAACGCCAACCGAGGCGACTTAGCCGGAATTTACCCCGAATCTCAAGACGAATATAACGAAACCTCCCAATACAAGGCAGATGCAAAAATTCAGAGCATCATAGTCCGTCCCTAGCAAAGGGAACGTGTATATTAGTGAGGAATCGTTGGTATTAGCCCGCTATGGTAGAGATCAAGTTTGGCACGGATGGTTGGCGAGGAATTATCGCAGATGATTTTACCTTTCCCAATGTCCGAAAAGTCACAAGAGCGATCGCGCTTTATCTCAAATCTGCCTATTCTCAAGATCGACCCGTATTAATCGGTTACGATACCCGATTTCTGGCCGATAAGTTTGCGCGGGCGGCAGCGGAAATCTTAGCCGAGTTAGGATGGACGGTAAAGATCGCCGATCGCGATTGTCCCACGCCAGCGATCGCCTACAATGCCAAACTGCTAAACTCGGCGGGGGCCTTAATGTTCACCGCCAGCCACAACCCGGCCCGCTATTGTGGGATTAAATATATCCCCGATTACGCTGGCCCGGCAACGCCAGAAATTACCGACGCAATTGTCGCCAATTTAGAGAACGCCACAGACGACTCTCCCCGCCAAGTTCCCAGCCAGCTTATTTCTAAGTTTGACCCCAAACCTGCCTACCTCGACTTTTTGCGGACGTTAGTCGATCTCGACACGATTCGCGCGGCTAAACTCAAGGTCAGATACGATGCGCTATACGCCACCTCGCGCGGTTATCTAGATGCGCTGTTAGAAGAGTGCGGTTGCCAGCTAGAATCGTTCCACACCCATCGCGACGTGCTGTTTGGGGGGGGGATGCCAGAACCGACTCCCGACCAACTAGGAGCGTTAATGACGGCGGTGAAAGCCAGCGGGGCCGATGTGGGGTTAGCCACTGATGGTGATAGCGATCGCTTTGGGATTGTGGACGAGCAGGGTAATGTTTTGACCCCCAATACGGTCTTATTGCTGCTTGCACGCCACTTAATTCAAAATAAGGGCAAAACTGGTGCAATTGTCCGCACGGTCGCGACAACGCATTTATTGGACAATCTAGCCGAGCGTTACGGCTTGGAGTGTTTTGAAACTCCCGTTGGCTTTAAGTATATTGGCGAGAAGATGCGCCAAACGGATGTCTTAATTGGCGGGGAAGAGTCGGGAGGCTTAAGTATTATCGGGCATATCCCAGAAAAGGATGGGATTTTAGCTAATCTCCTGGTTGTGGAAGCGATCGCCTCTGAAGGGAAACCGCTATCGCAACTCGTAGAAGAAGCGATCGCCCAAACCGGCGGGCCTCGCTACAATCATCGCATCGATTTGCATCTAGAAGACGCCCACAAAGCGGCTGTTATCGCCACCTATCAGCAAAATCCCCCAAATGCGATCGCCGGAATTGGGGTGAAACAGGTCAGCCACAAAGATGGTTTAAAGCTCTATCTTGAAGATGGCGGTTGGGTTCTCCTGCGTCCTTCCGGAACAGAACCCCTAATGCGCGTTTACCTCGAAACTGACTCCCTGGAAAAACAAGCACAAATCGCCGCTTTCTTAGAAACGCTGATTCAAGCCGTTTCCCCTGTCGCCGCCTAAGCTAAGGTATGAATACGTTCCCGCTATTTCTGATTTCGATTATTTTCGCCCTTTGGGTCAGCGCGATCGCCCTTGTCTCCGTACAAAATGCGGCCCCCGTTTCCCTGCGCTTTCTGGTCTTCGAGTCTATTCAACTCCCGTTTGGCTTAGTCTTAGCCTTTAGTGCCAGTATCGGCTTAATTGCAGGCGCGATCCTCATCCCCCTTTGGGGTTTACCCTCGGCTTCTCGTCGATCTTCGGCTTCTGTCAATGCGGCTGATGAGGATGATGAATTTGATTTCTAATCAAAAGAACCCGCTTGTCCGGGTTCTTTTGGCACAAACTTAGAGAGAATAAACCTGACCGTCAATCAGCAAGCGGGTAATCCCTTTAGCTTGCAGATACTCGCCAACTTTGTGAAACATTCGGCCGTCGGGAACCTTAATCACCCGTTGCGATCGCTTCGAGAACCGCCGCGCCACCCGATGGTTATCAAAAATCGGTAGGGTTCTTTCCAACTCCTCCACATCGGGAATATCGCCCAAATCGCCAAAATCGCGCAACGGACGGGTAATTAACTCAGCGGCGCGATCGATCACCAGATAACAAATTTTCGGGATATTCGCCTCCGCTAACGGCAACACTTCAATCGGAGGGGCCGTACTTTTACGATTCTTAGACCGTGCCAGAATGGGCTTGGGCGGAAAATATTCCTCCTCCTCGTCATCCTCGTCGTCTAGATAATCCTCATCATCGTCATCATCAAAGTCTTCATCCTCCTCATCGTCCTCTTCTAAGTCGGCTTCGCGATCTAAGAGTAAATCTTCCCCTAATAATTCCTTAAGGGCGCTGGCTTGACCTTGATACGTTTCGTCTGCTAGGGGAGACTCTAAAATTTCAGATTCTTGGCGTGCAGATGCGTAACGGGTGGGCAAATTGATAGCCGCCGCCACCTCTTCTTCTGGATCGTCATCTTCTGCAACTGCGTCCGATGGCTGAGTCTTCATTGCCTCAAGATCAAAAAGTTGCGGAGGTTGACCCTTACCCGCCGCTGCCCGTTTCTGCTGTACCAATATCTCGTATTCTGCCGCCGGTAAGCGACTTTTGAGCAACCGACTAATCGTCGAATTGCTCACGCCATAGCGCGTCGCCAGGGTGGAAGTCGTTTCCGGTGTTTCTCGGTAAAGACTTAGGATCTCGTTTTTTTCAGACTCGGATAGTTTTCTAGGAGGCATGGATTCAGTGCAAACAACGGAGAGGGAAAGCCGTTATGAGTTCTAACAGATGAAAGCGCGTTTGTAAAGAAAGCCTTGGACTTTATAGTTTAACTTGCTTTGACTTTTCCCATCGCAACGGAAATGACTTGCAAGTAGTTTTCCTGTTCAACGAACAATCCCTATTTTAATTTTAGGTTGCTACAGCAGGTTCAACACCAATACAGTCTGCTGATTTTTCAACTTTTGCCTGAAAACTCCGAAGCGGGCGATCCTCAATTAAACCTAAATATTTTTAGCCCCCTCACCCTAGGATGAGGGGGCTAGACTCTAGGCACTCAGGCGTTGACCAACCAACAGCAGGCGCGTCAATCGTTCTGCGGCATTAGTCACCAGTTCGCAGGCATTGGCGATCGCGTCCTCTAAACTGCAAGGGCCATCTAAGATACTTTCAAACGAATCAATCCCGCAATCAAAATTAACTTGGGCATCTTCCCCAATGGTTCCGGCGATCGCCACCACCGGAATCCCATATTTTTTAGCCCGTCGCCCCACTTCCGCCGGAATTTTTCCCCGTGGCGTTTGAAAATCAATACTCCCCTCTGCTGTAATCGCTAAATCCGATTCTTGCAAGAGAGTTTCTAAATCTAAATACTGCATCACAATGTCATAGCGGGGGTGTAGAGTTGCCCCTACTAAAGCAGATAGCCCCGTTCCTAACCCTCCCGATGCGCCGCTTCCCGGTGCTTCCCGCACGTCTAAATCTAAATCGCGTTGAATAATCTCGGCATAGCGATCCAGCGCGGCGGCCATCTGTTCTACCGTTTCAGGGGATGCGCCTTTTTGCGGGCCAAACACCCTCGCCACCCCCTTCGGCCCGCATAGCAAATTATGCCAGTTGCAAGCCACATCAATTTGTACCTCTGCAAGGCGCGGATCGCGCTGACTCATGTCGATCCGGTCTAAATGAATCAATTCGCCGCCGCCGCGTCCAATCTCTTCGCCCTCCGCATTCAGCAAGCGAACGCCCAAAGCTTGCGCCATCCCCGCGCCGCCGTCATTGGTTCCAGAGTCGCCGCAACCTACTAAAATGCGTTCTGCACCTGCGTCTAGAGCCGCTTTAATTAACTCTCCTACCCCATAGGTGGTTGTTAATAGGGGATTGCGAGCCTCGCGGGGGACTAGACGCAACCCCGCCGCCGCCGCCATTTCTAAGACAGCCGTTCTGGGGCCATCTCCTCCCAAAAAGCCAAAATGTGCAGCAACAGATTGACCGACAGGACCAGTAACGATCGCGGAATGCAAGGTTCCTCCAGTGGCATTCACTAAGCCTCTAGTGAAGCCTTCGCCACCATCCACCAAGGGGGCTTTCTGAATGCGAGCGCTAGGCAAAACTCGGAGAATTCCAGCTTCAATACAATCAGCAACTTCGTCAGCTTCTAAGCTTTCTTTGAATCCAGAGGGTGCAATTAAAATGTTTAAGGTCATAAGAAGTTTATCTAAAACGTAAGAAACGGTTTTGGAAGATAACCTCTATTGTCAGTGCCTAGTTTTGAAATGCCTTACCTCTGGGGAAAGACAGCAAGCTCTAGAGTAAGATAGATTTCCCGCTCTGAATGTCGTTAGGTTGAGAGACGAAACCCAACAGCAGCCAGGGTTGTGTTGGGTTTCGCAAGGCTTAACTATTTTTTACCCGATTTCCCGCCTCTCAATCTCTGAGGGGGAGTTGCATTTGCACGTAGGTTCCGACTCCCGGCTGACTGTCAATCACCAAATGACCGCCATGCTGTTCAACGATCGCTCTCGTGAGTTGCAGTCCCACGCCAGGATGGTCTTCAGATTCCAACGGAACTAACGGCAATTCTGCACCCCGACCATTATCCGCCACTTCAATCAGCAGTTCGGTGCCTTCGGTGCTGAGGTTGGCACGGACTCCCACGCGTCCCCCCATTTCCGGTAAGGCGGCTAGGGCGTTGCGGACGAGTTCCCCAATGGCTTCTCGCAGTTTTAGGCGATCGACCGTGGCAAATTTTACCTCTAGGCCAATGTCTAGCTCTAAACTAATGGCCCGTTGGGCGAGTTCGTCGTGGAAGCGTAGCAAGACTTCATAAATGAGCGTGCGAATATCGGTGCGTGCCAGGTTGAGGTCTAAAGGAAAGCCAAATTCAGTGACTCTGGTGACGGCTTGCAGCAGGCGATCGAGTTGCTGAATCAGTTCTTGCTTGGGGATAACAGCAGTCGCACCGTTACCATTGACTTCGCTGTTTAATTGGGTCACGCGCGATCGCAACTGCGACACCAGCCGATGCAAGGTGACTCTGGAGGGGCGTTCTTGCCAGACGGGTTCTGAATGGGCGGGAATGGCTCCTAAGCCTGCCATTTGTTCCCTCAGTTGCAGTGCTGCCATCATCTGATTGAAGGCGCGGTGAATATCGCCAATTTCATCAGCCCTTTCTTCATCGAGTTGGCGCTGAAAGTCCCCAGTTGTGACATCTTCTAAGGCTTGTTTGACTTCTCGCAAAGGGGAAAATAAGTCGGAGGCTAGATAAGCAAACAGCAGCAGAATTAAAGAGGTGGTGCCAAAAGCGGCGATCGCTAAAACAATGCGGGTGGTATCTAAGGTGCGCTGGACTTGACGGTGAACGGAGGAACGGTAGTCGCGATCGGAGGCGATCGCTTGTTCGGTTAAGGTCTGAAACGACTCAAAATCTTCATCTTCTAATTCGCCTTCTAGCAGCACAAAGGCCTCTCGCCGCTGTCCGGCATCCACTAGAGCAAAGACCCGTTGGGCGCTTGCGACTAATTGTTGGTAAGCCAAGCGCACCTCTTCTACTTGTTGTTCTTCCTCGGCGGTATCGGCTAAAGCCGCCCAGCGTTCAAAGTCGGTTTCGATGGGGCCCAAAAAGGCGTCAAATTCTTCAGCCGCATCGAGATCGCCACCGCTGACGGCATCGGGAACTTCCTTAAAGGCGCGGAAAACGCTGGCTTGAATCCGTTGTAAGAGTAGGCTGCGTTCGTAATGGGCTTCAAGTTGAGCGTTGCTGCTTTGCCATTGCGCGATCGCCCAAACGGTCATCCCGGCCGTGGTTAGGGCCAATAAAGCCAGACCCCCAAAGGTGGTTAACAATTTTTGTCGTAAATTCATGTCGTTTTTCCTAGAGCGCTAAACCAATCCAACGCCAGTAGCCGTAATAGAAAGCCAGCATTAGCACTAAATGCACGAGCAGCAGCACTGCGCTTAAATACAACAGGTCTGAAGGCTGATAGGTTTCGCCTTCTAGTTCCTGGAACATCAGCAGCGCTTTGGAACTCACCGGGAACGTCAAACAATAGTCCATCCCCACGGTGCTGATAAATAACACCGCCACGGGGTTGAGTTGCAAACTACTCCCTAGGTACAGCAAGGCGGGTACTAAAGCCGCCGCCCGCGCTGTATGCGAGGTCATGTAGATATGCGAGGTTAAGGAGATAAAGCTGAGAATCAGTAAAAGAATGGCAGGCGAACTGGCTTGAGCAATGCCGGTTGCACCAAATAAGCGGTCGATAATCCATTGGGCTGCACCGGAGTCAATGAGGGCATGGCCGAGGACGAGGGCTGCGCCAACGAAGATAATTAAATTCCAAGAAACGGCTTTGAGACCGTCTTTCCAACTGAGAACGCCAATGCCTGGGGCGGTGAGCAAGGCGGCTGCAACAACAGTAACCGTGGCAATTTCGAGTCCGTGCCAGTCGGCGGTCAGCCAAAGGGCGATCGTGCCTGTAATGATGCCCAAGGTTGTCCATTCTGCTTGGGAAAGGGGTCGGTTGGCAGCCTGTTGGGGGACTCGGATGGGTCGCTGGCGGCGCTTGCGGTCTAAAAATAGGCGCATGACGATCCAACACGAGAGGTAACTGGCAACGATACCAAAGGGTAGGCCATAAATTGACCATTGCAGAAAGGAGATGGACTCGCTGCTAATTTGTTGCAGCAAATCTAGGGCGATCAGGTGCGATCCGGCTCCAACCAGGGCGCTGATGGTGGAAACGAGGATAATGGTGGGCATCAGCAAGGCGAGGGCGCGGGTGATACGGCGATCGCCCGCAGCCTTGGCGATGCTGCGAAAGATGGGAATGACGACGGCGGCTCGACCGGAGGTTGAGGGGATAACGAAGGCTAGCAGGATCAGCAGGGTGGTGACGAGCCAAAAAACGCTGCTGACGTTGTGGGCCCGCGCGACAACCAGTTGCGTGAGGCGACTGGCAAGTCCGGTTTTCTGGACGGCACCCCCTAAAATAAATGCGCCGATCATCAGCCAAATAATGTCGGAGGCAAGGGCGTCAAACAGTTGTTCTTGCGGACTTCCTCCACTCAACACCAGCAGGAGCATGGCAATCAGGGCGATGTAGGCGGCGTTGAGGCGGGTGGTTGACCAGAGGATGACGGCGAGGGCAAAGGCAAAGAGCGATAAGCGGGCTTGGGTGGGAAGGGAACCGGGTAGGAGGATGGCGATCGCGGCGACTGCGAGCGAGGCTAGGGGCCAGACGGCATCGACAACCCAGCGAAACTGACGTTTGGGTTTCACTTGGGTTTTGGGCGAGGGTTTGCTCTCAAATCGCGTCCAAATACTTTCGGGGGGTCTTTGGGCTTGCTTTCGGGTCTGAACTGTCGGCATTTTAGTCATACTCAGTTGTACGATTCGCAAAATGTCTTCAACTGCTCAATGTTTTAGAAACATTGGAGAATCTACTTCGGAATCGAATCAGGTTAATGAGGACTGAATTCTCGGACAATTGCAGAATTCAATATTTAACCTAATAACAACTTTTGCTTAACTCTCCTATTTCCCTTTAGGCGGAAATTTGAGGAGATGCCCTCGCCCTTTTTCTCTACTTCTAGGAATAGTCCTAACCTCAAGTCAGGGGTTCGGTGGGAGCAACGGGAATCGCGATTATAAATTCGGCTCCTTTACCCACTTCAGAGAAACATTGCAGTTTGCCTTTATGTTTTTCGACAACAATTTGATAGCTAATCGATAGACCTAAACCCGTACCTTTGCCGACTGGCTTGGTTGTAAAAAAGGGATCGAATAGACGCGATCGCACTTCTTCAGACATCCCTTGTCCGTTATCAATGACATGAATTGCAATCCATTGGTCGTTAATATATTTAGTCTGAATCCAAATAGTTGGCATTAAAGGCAAACTTGAAGAATAAGAAGTTACAGGGACAACTGCCGATAATTCTGAAGAAGCTTCTAACGCATCAATCGCATTACTTAAAATATTCATAAAAACCTGATTGAGCTGACCGGGATAACACCCAATTTGCGGCAGGTCGCCGTACTCCTTAATCACCTGAATGGCTTGATTGGCTGTCTTGGGCTTGAGGCGATGTTGCAGAATCATCAGGGTGTTGTCTATCCCCTCATGAATATTGACAGGTTTCATTTCCGATTCATCCAAACGCGAAAAGTTTCGCAAAGATAACACAATTTGACGAATCCGTTCCGCCCCCACCTGCATCGATTCTAAGAGGCTGGGCAAATCTTCTTCAAGAAACTCTAAATCAATATCCTGAGTCTTATCTTGAATAGTTCGATCGGCATTAGGATAATAGTCTTGATAGAGTTTTAATAAATCCATCAAATCTTCAATATAGTTACTAGCGTGCGTCAGATTTCCAGTAATAAAATTCACTGGATTATTAATTTCATGGGCAATTCCAGCAATCATTTGACCCAAACTCGACATTTTTTCATGTTGAATCAGTTGAGCCTGGGTTGACTTGAGAGTTTCTAAGGCTTCGCTTAATTGTTCGGCTTGGGTTTTGGCTGCAAAAGCCGCCGCGTGACTTTGAGCATAAAGTTCGGCTTGATCGATCGCGATCGCCAATTGATCGGTCACGGCTTGAAGTAACTCCACCTCAGAATTGCTCCAAGGGCGCGGCCCGCTACAATGACTGCATATAATAGCTCCGAGTTGTCCGGTGCGCGTTTCTAGGGGAACCAACAGTTGAGAAGAAATTCCTTGATGAAACAGCGACGCCTGCAATATCCCCAAGTCAGTATCCTCTGCAAGTTCGCTTGTCGAGTCATGAGTTTCTTCAATCCGAAGCGTTTCCAGGTTTTGGATCTTCTCCATTAAAATGGTTGTATCTGTGGGAGAAAAATCACCTAAGCCGCTGGCAATGTCTGATGCTGCGGATTCGTGCGTAATCGATAAATAGGCTTGATGCGGCCAGCACCACATAAACTGACAGCGATCGATATTGAGTAAGTTACGAATTTCGCTAACCGCCGTCGTTAAGATTGTGTTGAGGTCTAAAGACTTGCGAATTTGGTTAGCCAGTTGAAACAGTAGGCTTTCGCGGCGAGACATCAAGGCTTCGCGCGCCCAAGATCGATCCACCGCAACGGCGATCGCATTCGCCACCCAACTTAAAGTATTATCCAGTTCAACGCTAAATGCCCGCTTGCTAAAAACCGCCATAACGCCAATCAGTCGGTCTTCAACAATTAACGGATATCCCGCAAAAGCGCTGAGTTGTTCTTCTTCGGCCCAAGTTGAGGCCCCAAACCAGGCATCTTTGAGGAGGTTATTCGTATGGTAAGGCTGGCGATTGTGAGCAATAAAGCCAATAATTGAAATCCCGATCGCAATTCGTACGGGGAAAGCTTCGCTATAGGACAGTTGACCCGCCACTGCTTGTAATTCCAGCATTTGCGAATCGGTTGCAAACAGCCAAATTTTCGCGCCAGCAATATCTAATTCTTGGACAATCGCATTTGCACACCGCTCTAAAATATCGGGAAGCGTTCCGCCCTGAACCAAGATGGTACCCACTTCAGTTGCTAGGGTGGAAAGGTACGATCGCTCTAAGAGTTCGGCCTCAGCTTGTTTGCGGGTGGTGACATCGCGAAAGTAAACAGATAATCCTTCTTGGTAGGGATAGGCTTTTACTTCTAGCCAGATGCTGAGAAGCGAGTAAAATTCTTCAAAGTGAACGGTGACTTGACGCGACATTGCTCGCTCAAATTCGCCTCTGAAGGTCGAGTTTGCTAATTCTGGGAATTCTTCCCACAAATGGGTGTTTTGGAGTTGCTTGCGGTTTCTCAGCAGAATTTGCTCGGCGCGAGAGTTGAGGTAGGTGAACCGCCACTGACGATCGAGGGTAAAGAAGGCGTCGGTGATACTTTCTAGGATTTTGACAATTTTCAGGTTAGAGGGGTAAGCGATCGCCTCTTCTGAGGAGAACTGACCATTGCGATCGGATGCGGGTAGGGTGTCTCGATGGCTGTCTAGCAATGCGGTGACTTGACGGCTGAGGGCTTGGAGGGCTTGCTGTTGGCTGGGGCTGAGGGGGCGATCGCGATCGTCCATCACCCCCATTAAGCCCAGCGCATACCCATCTGAGGTAAAAATGGGTACGGCAGCATACAAGGGTAGGGTTTGAGATGTGCCATTCACAGCCATCTTTAAAGGGGGATGTCCCTGGCTTGTCCAAACCCCTTGCTGCGCTACAATTTCATCCCAAGGGAGGAGTTGGCGGTCGAGTTCGTTGTTAATGTTGCCGACTTTCGCTTTAACCCACAACCGATCTCGATCGACAAAGCCAATTAAGGCGATGGGGGCTTGACAAACTTGGGCGGCCAAAAAGGCAAGATCGTCAAAGCGGGTGTCTGGAGGGGTGTCTAAAATTTGATACTGAGCCAAAATCTTGAGCCTTTGAATCTCATTACTGGGCAACAAAATAGTCATTGCGATCGCTCCCCCTGGTCACACATTGGTCATGAACCTGTTGCTTTTCGATCCCACCGTTCATGGTCTTTCTAACTCAACAGCACTCTCTTTTTCGGGATTAACCCAATTGGATTGAAGCGATTTCCTCTAGTCTAAAGTGCCCAAATTAACATACGGCTCGCTATCTTAGCGTGTTAAAATTTAATGACTTGCATTAAGAATAATGAATTAGCTCAACGCTCGTTTGTTGATGAATCAGAAAACTAAAATAAATACGTTGACCGTGAATAACTATGAAGGATCTGTGAGTTTATCCTAATTTTGGGCATTCTGAGAATGTCTAGAGGTCATTGTAGTGGTGCAAAATCGCTCTGGCAACGATCGAAGACTGCGTTGCGCTCTCTTGTCGGCCCTTTTTTTCAGACAGGAGAATGGGTAAAAAGCTAGATATGAAGAGCCACATTTCAGAACTATTCTTGGTTGGCGGAGAGAAAGATGGTTTCCGGTGCAAACAATTTTAAAACAATTCTTGCGGTTGACGACAGTGCGATCGTTCAACAGTCAATCAAACGCTCTTTAGAAAATGCCTATCGCGTTTTGGTGACGAGTAACGCGGTGGATGCTCTATCCCTGATCTACCACGAACCCATATCCGCAGTTTTACTCGATGTCACCATGCCGGGGGTTGATGGCTTAGAACTGTGTCGAACGGTTCGCAGCCTTCCTCAGTTTCAGCATCTACCCATTATTATGCTCACAGCCAGAGACAGCGCCTTTGATAAAGTCCAAGGTCGATTAGCAGGCGCAACAGAATATTTGACAAAGCCTTTTGAGGCAGCCACCCTCCAAGAGGTACTCGAACGGCTGATTGATAAAAAGCCCAGTTCCTCCGCCAGTTAAGTTCGCTGGCTGGAACGTCCCCCCAAATTGAGGATAGGTGCAGAAGCGTTTCGAGAACTATCGCTCCTTACACCCATCCCCATTAGAGAAAACAATACCCAAATGAACTTAGGAATTGGTCGCTTGAGCGGCCAGCATTTCCTTAAGCTTTTCCAGTTCTTGGGCCCAACGCGGATCGGGCTGAACGCTGTTGCTCGATTCGGTACTGGTACTGGGAGAACGGCGAGACTTGTTATTGTTGTTTTTACGACGCCCGCTGCTGCTTGCGGTGGCGCTGCTACCAGCACTGCTCGCCACGGGTGCTTCTTCGTCTGATTTGCCTTTAGCGCGGGGCAATGCTTTCTCAATTTTGAGGGCATTGTCTTTAAAGACATAGCCGTTGTACTTCTCAATAATTTCATCGGCTTGTTCGTCGGTCTTGACGGTGACAAAACCGAATCCCCGACATTTTCCGGTCTTGCGATCGGTAATGACTTTCGTTGAGATCGAATCGCCAGCATCAGCAAACACAGCAGCTAGCTCTTGACGGTCTATTTCTTTGGGTAAATTACCAACATATAGGCGAATAGACATGAACTGAAACCTCCAGACTGAGAATTAAATCAACTTGCACAATCCACTGCTCGGCCACGGGGTCAACTGGGATGCCCTCTTGCAACGAGAAACTCCCCTAGAACTAACCAACCTTTGCACCTTTTCGTAAACCTTGACAGTCCAGCTGACCTTAGCATTTTGCCGATCCAATATCCCTCGTCTCTCCTTTGTTGTCCGGAGGAGAGAAATTGGCGAGATTAAGTCACTGCGTAATTTTTGGGTCATCACTGGAGGCTTTAAGCCAAGCATTTTTTTCTGGAATAACCTTGCCAGAACTTGTGCCATTCTATAAGGTATCACGCCCTTAAGCACCTAGCTCGTTAGTACGACAAATTTCACTCTTTTAGTTGATTTTGAAACAAACAATCTTTTTTGCTCAAACCTGCAATCTAGTCAACCCCGTCTTCTGTAACTGTAACAAAAACCAGCCGACAATTGCGGCTGGTTAAGCTTGCTGTGTTGGGAGGAAGAAAACATGACTTCAAGACAGATTAGCTGCACCTGCAACTGAAGTAGCATCCTAGGGCCTGTCTGAGTTCATGGGTTAACATTAAATAATGTTACACGAGCGGGGGCGATCGCGCAACTTTTCTTTACATTTATCAAGTAGCCGGGGTCGTCCAAATTAAATAAGCAGCCCAAGCCACCACCGCAAACGCCATTAAAGTTAACCAAATTGGCTGATAGTTCCGTGCCGTGCGATTATTGCGCGTGCGAATTTGTTCCACATCAATCCAGGGGGTGGCCCCGCGTCTCAGCCATCCCGTCACAGTAACGGTTTGCCCGATCCAAGCGCCCGGTTGAGGGAAGCCCGACCCGAAATAGGCAAGGGGGCCCAAAAGCGGGTAATGATGAAGTTTAATCGGTCCAGCAGGGCTTTGGATTGTCAAATCTTGAGCCAATGCATTGCCGATCCCGCGCCGGCCGGTTAGTTTGCCCACTAGACGGATGGGGGTACTCTGGGGAGGTAAGCTGCGCTCAGAAAGTTGCAGTTTCAGCACGTCTCGTTCAGTTTTGGCGTTGGTTGCTGTGACTTCTGGAAAATAGCTGTTAATTCGCACTAATAAGTAAACTCCAAAGCAAATTAACCAGCAGGCGGCAAATAAGTAACCCAGTTTGTCTTGAGAGAGCCAAACCAATTGCCAGATGTACAATTCATAGCTAATTTTGCCAACAACCCACAGAAAACCCCGCAATGCTAACCCGCCTAAACAGCCGTAAGCGATCGCGCTAGGGAGTAACGGCCAGGCTTGGGCATTGTGCAATAGTTGCTGAGTGGTGGTTGTTGCCCATTGCTGAAGGTTGGTTTGAGTCCAGCGAAATGGACGAGGGGGGGAGGGTAAATCGAGTTCGGGTTCGAGACGCCAAAAGCGCGCATAATGGGTGAGGCGGGATAGGCGATCGCCTAAAAGGGGATGTCCTTTGAGCGCAACCAGCCAGCGACGGTAGGGGTTGCGTAAATCCCAGGCGAGTAGTTCTTCAAAGGTGCGATCGCTCGTTTGGGCGGAAAATAATAAGGCTTGTTTGTAACCAACCGGCAGCAGAAAGTTGAAGCTTTCTAACAGCCAGCGAGTAGATTTGTCCCCTTTTGGGCGGGCGGAGTTGTCCTCAGCAACTGTATCGGCGACTCCCATCGCAATTTTGAGTAAAGCTCGAATCAGGGCATTGGGATGACCTGTAATCGCCACGGCTTCCGCATCGCTGTAGAATAAGCGCCAGCGCGACAGCCATAGTAACGGGAACTGAAGTATCCAATAAATGCCATACATCAGGCTAGCAAGGGTTGCGCCTAAGCCTTGAATGAGGTTAATCAAGAAAGGATGCTCAAAGCGATCGCTAGTTTTTTCGCTCCAGATCGAGGCTTGAAGATAGAGTAAATAGGGGATTTGTAAAAGCAATACGCCCCAAGACATCACCGCAAAATCCCAATGGACAATTTGCCCCAGTTGTGTAGCATAAATTGCCGCAATTTCCTCTTCGCCCAACTGTTCTAACAGTCCCTGGCTGACGACAATACAAGCCGTTTTGGGTAAATGACCGTAGGTAAAAATTAAGGGGGCTGGGTTCGGTAAAAGTTGCAGTTGCGGTAGGGCTAACCGACGCTGACGGCAATAACGCTGAAGGGTGCGAACGGCATCTGGACTGTAAGCACTGAGCGTTTCTAGGGGGAGGGGTTGCGATTCATAGAAGAATTTTAGCAACCCGGTTACGATCCAAGGGAGTCCAACTGCCAGGATGACTAAGATCGCCAGAAAGAGTTGAGTTGGATCTTGGTAAAGGAAGCCGAGGGGGTTGACGAGGGGAAGGCGCAACAGCAAATCGTTAATTTTCGGCCCCCCATAGCGGAAGGTAAAGCGCATCCACCAGAATAGAGCGATCGCTGTGGCAATTTGTAGCCCCCACAACAGTTGCGGCGAGCCGACTAGACTAATGTTTTGAGGTAAATTCCCCCAGCGTTGAGCGCGTCCGGCTTGATGCCACTGACGATTTTGTTGAGAAAGCTCAGAGGGTTTGCGGGTTACGGGAGGCTCGGAACTGGGCGGGGGGCTGCTGTCGAGTTGAAGGCGCGTTTCAGTTTCAGGCTGTTGGGTTGAAAGATGTTCCGCAGTTAGGGCTGCACTTTCTGTCTTCGGTTGGCGTTTTAAAGAAAAAGAGGGTTTGGCTAGGGGAGACGCCATCGGTACAAAACCCGTGACATCGGCTGTCTTTTGCGGGGTTGCAGCTTGAGAGAGTTTTTCTAAGGTTTTGTTAGCCCAAGTTGCTGAACGCGGATTTCTGCTGTGGGTCAGCGTTTGGGCGATCGCGATCGCTTTTTCCCGATCTCCTACTTGAGCATAGGCGGTAACTAAGCCGATTTGAGCGCGTTCAACCCGGCTGAGATCGAGTTCTAACTGACAAACTTCTTCTAAATGCGCGATCGCATTTTGATAATCTTTTTGTTTCAGGGCAGCTAAACCCGACGAGAGTGCGGAGTTTTCCGGGGTAGATGCCATACTCGCATTCAACCAACTCAGGACAACTCCTAAGATAGCTCTCCTGGATTAGAAATGGCGCTTTTTCTAAGGGCTGTCGGTTGCTTGAATTACGGCTTGCACGGTTTCTAAGGGGAGTTCTAGCAATTGCGCGATCGCTTCTACTTCCATCCCAAGAGACACCAGCCGGGGAATTAAACTGAGTTTGGCTTCCTGTCTGCCTTCCTGTTTCCCTTCCTGTCTGCCTTCCTGTCTGCCTTCCTGTCTGCCTTCCTGTCTTCCTTCCTGTCTTCCTTCCTGTCTTCCTTCCTCCTTACCCTCTTGTTTTCCTTCGCTAAAAGCCTCTTGATAGACTTTCGTTTGCTTTAACTCGTTGAGTCCTAACATTTCTTCAATCTCCTCGCGGGACTTTTGGGGGAGTTTATAGATAATGATGGTTTCGATGAAATCGATTAAGTTACGCTGAGTGGTTTCATCGACAAGCTGCTGCCTAGCTTGAGCAATTAATCGTCTGGCTAGCGTTCCCGCCGTTGCCTCAGCCTCAATCACTAGCTTAACAACACCTACGCCGAGAGAGTTTTCCGCCGCCTCTCCCAATTCATCCAGATAAATGCGCGTTACGCGATTTAAGGATAAAATTTCCTCAAACTGCAAGTCCTGTGCGCGTTCCACACTGCGGGATGGATAAATGGTGACAATGCGCCAAGGATGAGGTGGTTGATATTGTCTCAGGTAGAGGAACAGTTCGGCAAACAGGCGATAGTAGAAATTATCGTCTGGCTGGAACTGCACCTCAACCAGATAAAACGGTTGGTTTTGCTGAGTGGGTTTAGGTAGAAACAAACCATCTAAGCGAAACGCCAGTTGTTTGACTTCCACTGAGGTGAAGTCATAGCGATCGCTATCTTCCGGTAAACGTCCAATTAACTCGAAGAAAATCCTGGGAAATTCTTGGAAGAGAGTATAAAACAGGGTATCGGTTTTCACAGCTTGCTTTAGATGCCAGAACCGAGAGGCGCGATCGCACTCAACTTTAAGTCAGGATGATCGCTTTGTATCTGTTGCAAATTCCACTCGTTCTTAAACAATAAAACGGGTCTTCCCCAATTATCTTTAACGGTGACGGAGTTAAAGAGGCGTCCGACTTTTTCTAAGGCTTCCCAGCCTCCCAACACC
Organism: Desertifilum tharense IPPAS B-1220; assembly: GCF_001746915.1. NCBI lineage: Bacteria > Bacillati > Cyanobacteriota > Cyanophyceae > Desertifilales > Desertifilaceae > Desertifilum > Desertifilum tharense. The sequence goes on along the minus strand of NZ_MJGC01000059.1, from coordinate 35,052 downwards.
CAACGCGCGACAGAATAGGGCAGCATTTCTATATGGGTTTCGACATTGTACTCGTTCAGCAGGCGGAACTGCACTACTTCAAATTGCAGTTGTCCAACGGCGGCGAGAATGGGATCGCGCTTGGCTTCGTCGGCTGAGTACATAATCTGAACGGCACCTTCTTCGCGCAATTCGGAGACGCCTTTGTGGAATTGCTTAAATTTAGAAGGGTTGGGGTTTCTCAGGTAAGCAAACAGTTCGGGAGAGAAACAGGGAATACCTTCGTACTCTACTTTTTGTCCCGTGTAGATTGTATCGCCAATGGCAAACACGCCAGGGTTATTTAAGCCAATCACATCCCCAGGATAGGCAACATCTACCACATCTCGATCTTGAGCAAAGAGTTTTTGCGGACGCGAGAGACGGACATTTTTGCCGGTTCTGGCGTGGTTGACGGTCATGTCTTTCTCAAATTTTCCCGTACAGACGCGCACAAAGGCAACGCGATCGCGATGTTTCGGGTCCATGTTGGCTTGCAGCTTGAAGACAAACCCGGTAAATTCGGGATAAGACGGAGCGAGATTTCCGGCGCTGCTTTTCCGTTCTCCGGGTTTGAGAGCATATTCTAAAAAGGCATCAAGAAACAGTTGCACCCCAAAGTTAGTCATGGCGCTGCCAAAAAAGACAGGGGTCATTTTGCCTTGATGAATCAGTTCTAAGTCAAATTCTGGGCCAACGCCTTCAAGAACTTCGAGATCCTCTTTGAGTTGATAGTACAAGTCTTTGTCTAACAGTTCCTCAATACGCGGATCGCCTAGGCTGATGGCTGTATCTTTGGCTGCTTTTTTACCGTGTTCTGTCCGTTCAAAGAGGTGAATTTTTTGGGTGCGTCGATCGAATACGCCTTTAAAGTAGTCTCCCATGCCGATTGGCCAGTTGACAGCGTAGGTTTGCAGTCCTAATTCTTGCTCAATTTCATCGAGGAGTTCTAGGGGAGTGCGGCTGGGACGATCGAGTTTATTAAAAAAGGTGAAGATGGGAATTTGGCGCATCCGGCAAACTTCAAACAGCTTGCGGGTTTGCGGTTCTAACCCCTTAGCCGCATCTTCTAGCATGACGGCATTGTCAGCAGCGGCTAGAGTACGATAAGTATCTTCACTGAAGTCTTGGTGTCCGGGAGTATCGAGTAAGTTAATTTGGCGATCGCGATACTCAAATTGCAAAACGGTAGAGGTAATGGAAATTCCCCGTTGCTGTTCCATTTCCATCCAGTCTGATGTCACCTTACGCTGACTTGCACGCGCTTTAACGGCACCGGCTTCGTGAATTGCGCCGCCGTAGAGTAGCAGTTTTTCGGTTAACGTGGTTTTCCCAGCATCAGGGTGAGAAATAATCGCGAAATTACGGCGTTTTTCAACGGCGGTTTGGAGTTCGGTGTGAAATTCAGTGGACATACTGAAGTCTATGGCAGATTTTACGGAGAGACTATAAGTGTGGCAGAGTTTGAGATTCGGATGCAACTGAATCTAGATGGATGTTGGCGCGCGATCGCCGATCCAGTCACGCAGAAACGTCAGTCATGATGGCATTTTAATCGCTAAAAATTTTTGCTAAGGAGCAATTTAGGGCCGTTGTTGAGCCAATTTTAAGTTTTACACGATCGCAAGAAGTGCAAGAGTCTCGTTGTCTGCTTGCCGCCGATGGATTGTTAACGGACTCTCAATCTTAGCTAATCCACACCAGCACCTCGGAAAATCTATGCTAAATATCTGGATAAACTTTGTTGATTCAAGTGGGTTTATTCCTCACGGACATTGCTACCTCTGGAAACCCTGGCTTGTTTGGCTCAACATTGCATCAGATACGCTGATTGCTCTTGCTTATTATTGTATTCCTTTTTTACTGATCTATATCGTCCAGAAGCGCGGCGATCTGCCGTTTGGCTGGATTTTCTTTTTGTTTGCAAGTTTTATTATCGCTTGTGGAACTGGACATTTGATTGATGTCTGGACAATTTGGCATCCTGTTTACTGGATTTCGACAGCTATTAAGGGGATAACGGCGTTAGTCTCTTTGGGAACAGGGGGAGTATTGGTGGGGTTAGTTCCCCTGATTCTTCAGTTACCGAGTCCTTCGCAACTGGAGGAAGCCAACCGCCAACTCGCTGCGGAGGTTCGGGAACGACAGGCGATAGAAAGGGAGTTGCTGTCTTCTCAGGCGCGTTTGGCAGGAATTTTAGATATTGCTGATGATGCAATCGTTTCGATTGATGAATCGCAAACCATTATTCTGTTCAATCAAGGTGCAGAAAAAATCTTTGGCTACCCAGCACAGGAAATTCTAGGTCAATCGCTAGAGGTGCTGTTACCGTTACGGACTACCCCTAATCATGCTCGCCATGTTGCTAATTTTAAAGGAAATTCGCGTTGTATGGGCGATCGCGCTACGGTTGCAGGTCGGCGTCGAGATGGGACGGAATTTCCCGCAGAAGCGTCTATTTCGCGTTTAGAAACGCCTGAAGGGGTGGTGTTTACCGTCATTCTCCGCGATGTTAGCGATCGCCTGCGCGTGGAACAAGCACTGCGTCAAAGCGAACGCCGTTTTCGCACCATTTTTGAGGAAGCTGGAATTGCGATCGCGCTGACGGATCTAGCTGGTCTGACGATTGAAGCCAATCCAGCATTGGAAAGCTTTCTCGGCTACAATAGCGAGCAATTACAGCATCGCTGCCTCAATGATTATGCGATCGCATCAGATTTAGCATCAGAAGCACCTCTTTACGAAACGCTGTTACACCAGCAGTGCGATCGCTATCAAATTGAAAAGCGCTATCGTCATGCTAATGGTCAAATTCTTTGGGGTCGTTCTACAGTCTCCCTCGTTCGAGGTCAAGATACCCAATCTCAATTTGCGATTTGCATGATTGAAAATATCACTGAATGCAAGCAAGCCGAATTAGCTTTGCGTCTATCTGAATCCCAATTAAGACAACAAGCTCAACAACTAGAGCAAACGATTCAAAAACTTCAACATACCCAAACTCAACTCATTCATACTGAAAGAATGTCCAGTCTCGGACAAGTCGTTGCTGGAATGGCCCATGAAATTAACAATCCGATTAATTTTATTTCGGGAAATATTGTTCATGCTTATAACTACGCCAGAGAATTACTAGAACTCGTCAAGATTTATCAGCTAACCTATCCGCTAGCTACTCCACAAATTCAATCTCAAATTGAATCAATCGATCTAGATTTTATTGCAGAAGACCTGCCTCGATTACTTTCTTCCATGAAAATTGGAACCGATCGAATTCAACAAATCGTTGTTTCCTTAAGGAATTTCTCTCGACTCGATGAGGCAGCCGTTAAAGCTGTCGATCTTCATGAGGGAATTGAAAATACGTTGCTAATTTTACAGCATCGCTTCAAAAGTCAATCGCCTACTTCGGCAATTCAGGTCATCAAAAACTATGGAAACTTACCCTTAGTTGAGTGTTATGCAAGCCAACTCAATCAGGTTTTTATGAATTTGATTAGTAATTCCATTGATTCTCTGCGGGAAAAATCAGCCCTTTTAGTCGCGCAAAAACAAGCCACCCTAGAGACTAAATCTGTAGAAATTCACTATCCCTTTTCGCCAGAAATTTCAATTACCACAGAAGTTACTTCTGAAAACCAGGTTGCAATTCGGATTTCTGATAATGGAGTTGGGATCGATTCGGAGATCAAAAAACAGTTATTCGATCCCTTTTTTACGACAAAACCGATAGGTTCGGGGACAGGCTTAGGCTTATCGATTAGCTATCAAATTGTCATTGAAAGACATGGCGGTACCCTAGAATGCTTCTCGGAATTAGGGAAAGGGGCAGAATTTGTGATTCAAATTCCCGTTTGTCAGAGTCAACTACAAGTTGCTGAAGTCCAACAGCCTAGACCCATGATTTGAAGCTGTTTTTCTACTTTAGCGAACCTCCATCAAACCTGCACCTTCTTCCTCGCCTCCTGGGTTAGGATGGTTCCCTACTTCTCTCAACACCTTGAGATGAGGTTTACTCTACTCCAGTTTTCGGTATCCCGAAAGTTTCCCTCCCGAAGCGATGTGATAAGGTCAAAGTAGGCGTACAGGCTTGATGCAACAGAGGAAAAATTCAATGTACGAAGTCTATGATACCGATAAACGGAAGCTGCTATCGGCTCTCAGCCACGGCTCTATCTTTTTTAGCGCTACTCTAGTGTCTATTGGCATTCCTGTAGCGATCTTATTTGTGAGCGAAGACCCCATTGTTAAAGAAAATGCTAAAGAAGCCATTAATTTTCACATCAATGTGTGGTTGTATGGCGCGATTATCGGGGTTCTGTCTTTCCTCACCCTGGGATTGTTAGGGTTTATTCTCTTCCCCATCTGGTTTTTAGTTCACTGGGGACTTTCTATTCGAGCAATTTTATTTAGTCTAAGTGAAGTTGAGCGGGCTTACCGCTATCCTTTTATTTTCCGGGTCGTCTAAGCGGAATGCTAGAGGAGATGACAATCAATGCTAATTGCAGCGCGGGTACTGGCAATTAGCATTGAGAAAGCGCTTAAAAGTCTTCAGATGCGTCCAGCAGCGAAGTCACCGTCAAGGCTTCTGGAACGGTATAGAAGCTGGGTGAGAGCGAGATTAAGTCTTCAATATTACGTTGCATGGTACCGCAAATTGCATCTAGCGGGAGATCGTTGGCATCATGACCAAAGGGATCTTCAATTTCAATCCCAATCTCTTCAATGCCTAGTAAAGCAAAGCTGACTAAGGCAACGGTTAGACCTGTTTGCCAGCCTTGGGTTTTCACCATCTGAAAGGGTAGAGAAAGGCAGTAAATCAAGAGTAGCTGCTTGAGATGGATAACGTAGGCAAGGGGAATTGGAGTTTTTTGGATGCGTTCGCAAGCGCTTAAAGCTGCTACTAAATTATCCAGTAACCCGTACATGGCCGTCAGTTGTTGGATGCTGAGGCGATCGCGTCGATGCTGTTGTTGAAGATAATCGCCGATCCAAAACGCCACTTCTAACGGGGGATTATTCATGCCTTGCAGCTTTTCGTAGCGCGAGAGGGGCATAAAGGCGGCTAATTCGTTGGTGACGGGTTCCCCGCGTAAATGCAGTTTTGTGGCGACTGCAAAGGCAAGCAGCAGCCGCAGCGCCTCAATTTTGGCTTGTCGATCTTCCGGTTCGGGTTCGGGGATGGAAACCCAAATTTGGCGGGCGAGGTTACGCACGCTGATGATAATGCTTCCCCAAGCCTTGCGGCCTTCCCAAAAGCGGTCGTAGGCGGTGTTGGTGCGAAAGACTAAGAGCAAACCTAAAACGAGACTGGGAATTAAACTATCTGCGGTTGGCCAGTTGACGGCCCAACCCTGTTTGTAAAGTGCAGAAACAACGAAGCCGAAAATCCCGCACAGGAAAACGCGGGGTAAGACGGCTTTTAAAACAGAACCCTTAAGTTGGGTAGCAGTCCGAAACCACTTCCACTGACTAATAACCATTCAGTCACTCGACTTGCATTCAAGATTACAGATTGCCGTTGCAAATTTGAGGAAGATAGAGGAAAAGGCACAAGACAACCCCTAGAAACTAGAGGTTAGGTAGATGCGACAACGGTTGAAAACCCTCCAATATAGATTAGCCCTCCCTACAGAATTGGTATAGGGAAGGCGTGGGTTCTCAGTTCTAATTTATACGAGTGGGTGGGGATATGCCACCTATAAAATTGCCCTACGTAAGGGGAATCGCAGGGCATCAGGACAGTTAATTGCTTGTTACGATCTAGTGTCTCTAGGGTTCCCCTCCCTGCTGCGATCGCTTGTGCCAATTTCTCCAGTGTCCACTGCTCAAGCGCTTCAAAAGCCTAGCAGACCGCGATAATAGTGCATGAGCCAGCCGACGATTAGGCCAATCAGCGAGGTCGCGGTTAAAATCCAAAAAGCCTGTCTCTCGGTATAGCCTGCGGTTTGAATATCTAACCGGGCTAAAGAACCAGCCGAGAGCAAGATTAAGCCAGTGGCAAAGATATAAATCTGAGAGATTGCTAATACGGCGGCGAATGCAAAGCCAACAGCCGCGATCAAAATGCCAAGGTCTGTTTTAGACCAAGCAGCAACTAAGGTTTTAGCACTTCTGAGGGGGGCGGTTAAGAGGGCCGCAAAAAAGACAGCAATGGCAGCCGCGATCGCCCACACTGTATAAGCGCGATGCCACTGAAATCCCTCGACTTCGGGTAAAGGGGGTAAGGGCAAGGTAAATCCATAGGTCGTGTAGGTCAAAACCAAAATGCTCAGAGAAATCCAAGGGAGTTTTTGAAAAAACGGCTTCATGGCCCCTCGACCTATAGCAAAGTGGTGGAGTCGTAAGTCAAAAACTAGTTGGGTTAATCTTTGATTGGCGATCGCATCTCCACCGGAGAATCCTTACGTGGGTATACAAGCAAAAGGAGTGACTGAATAAGCCACTCCTAGGGGCGATCTCCTAGTAGAAATCGCCAGCAGATTGATCGATCTTAGCGACCTTGAGACACTGAGGTTTTAGAACGCTTAATCAATTTGGGTTTAGGCGTTGTGGGCGGAATTTCTTCCTCGGCGTAGTCTGACTGCATCCAAGCGGGACGCACGCGATCGTAGGCCATTTGTAAGGCCGCAGCAGCGATCGCATGGGGATCGTACTCTTCAGACAGTTGAGCCACAATGGGTAAGAAAGAGGCCATCCGTTCGCCAGCGAGGGCTTCGCGCACTTGGTCTTGCAGTTTTTCCAGGTGGCGAGCTTCAATTTGAGAACGCGTGGGAATTTGCTTAACTTCGAGCTTCTGCCGCAAGTGACGCTCAATTTGATAGAGTTTGCGACGATCGAAGGGTTGCAATAGGGCGATCGCGGTTCCTTCTTTACCCGCGCGTCCGGTTCTGCCGATCCGGTGAACGTAGCTTTCAACGCTATCGGGTAACTCGTAGTTAATGACGTGCGTCAGATCGTCTACGTCTAACCCGCGCGCTGCAATGTCGGTAGCAACCACAAGGCGAACTTGACGGTTGCGGAAGCGCAGCATTAAGCGTTCCCGTTGAGACTGGCTGAGATCGCCGTGATATTCATCCACATTATGTCCGGCAGCTTGCAAGAAACTGGTCAGTTCTGCGGCTTGGCGGCGCGTGCGGACGAAAATGAGTGCAGATTCAGGATCTTCAAGTTCCAAAATCGGTTGTAAGGCTCTGGCTTTAGTCCAACCGCGCGGAACCATGTAGGCGGTTTGGTTGATCCGAGTTGGGGCCGTTTTGGTTTGCTTGACGGTGACGGTGACGGGAGAGCGTAAAAACTTCGTCACTAACTCGCGAATCGAAGAAGGCATGGTGGCGGAGAAGAAGGCGGTTTGCCGTTCTACGGGCAACTGCATCAGGATCTTCTCGACATCTTGGATAAAGCCCATGTTCAGCATTTCATCGGCTTCATCTAAGACTAACCAGTTAATTTGGTCGAGGTGTAGGTCGCCGCGTTCGTGTAAGTCAATGACTCGACCTGGGGTACCCACAACGATGTGAACGCCTTGTTGCAAGCGTTGAATTTGCCGATCGATGGCTTGACCGCCATAGATCGATTGGATGCGGATGCGGCGATCGCCAGCAAAGCTACGCATCGCTTGGCAAACTTGCATGGCGAGTTCGCGCGTTGGGGTCAGGATTAAAGCTTGGGGTGCGGATAGCTTGAGGTCAATCCGCTCTAGAATGGGCAGCGAAAAGGCTGCGGTTTTTCCGGTTCCGGTTTGGGCTTGTCCGACGACATCCCGACCTGATAGCAGGTGGGGGATGGCTTGAGACTGAATATCAGTTGGCTCAACAAATTCGAGTTTTTCTAAATGCTTGGCGCGAGTTTCTGAAAGTCCTAAGCTTTGGAATGAAAGCGTCATTAATGCTCCTTGTGCTTGTGTTTCTAAAATCTTGGCAGGGTTGGATTGAATCAAAATCGGATGATTACGGGGTTACAATTTGACCGTATAAGTCATAGACATCGGCATCGATAATTTCGACGGGGACGAGGCTACCCAGACGAGCGCTACCTTGGACGTAAACTAAACCGTCAACTTCTGGCGAAAATCGAGCGGAACGACCGATCAGTTCCCCGGTTTCTGGGTTTTCCTGTTCGATCAGAACTTTGACGACTTTGCCGATTTCTGCTTGGTTCTTCTTCAGGGAAATTGGTTGCTGCACTTGCATAATGGCGTCGCGCCGTTCGTCCATCACGGCTTGCGGCAGTTGATTCGGCAAGTTGTAGGCGGGGGTGCCTTCTTCGGCTGAGAAGGTGAAAACGCCCACGTGGTCAAATTCATGCCGCTTGACAAATTCGAGGAGATGTTGAAAATGGCTCTCTGTTTCTCCGGGGAAACCGACGATCAAGGTGGTGCGTAAAACAGCGTTAGGTATAGCTGTTTTAAGTTTTTCAATGATTTCGTCATTGACGCGACCTTGCCAGGGCCGGTTCATGGCTCGGAGAATTTCCGGATGCGAGTGCTGTAGGGGTAAATCTAAATAGGGCAGTATATTGGGCGTTTCTTGAATTGCCTCGATGACGGGTTGGGTTAACCCGGTCGGGTAGGCGTAATGCATCCGAATCCAGGGAATGTCTACTTCCCCTAATGCCCGGAGCAGTTCGGCCAGTTGGGGCTTGCCATAAAGGTCTAGCCCGTAGTTCGTGGTAATTTGGGAAATTAAGATAATTTCTTGAACGCCTTCGGCTGCCAGGTGTTTGGCTTCAGCCACGATGGATTCAATTGGGCGCGATCGCTGATTGCCCCGCAGGTGCGGAATAATGCAAAACGCGCATCGATAATCGCATCCTTCGGCCACTCGCAGATACGCAACCGCTTCGGTTGTCGTTCGGTAGCGAGGGGTGGTTTCGTCAGCAATATAGGTGGGTTCGGCTGAAACTTCTTTGACGCGATCGCCGCCTTCAACGCGGTGAATCACATCGACTATTTTATGATAATCCCCAGTGCCAACAACGGCTACGGCTTCTGGCAGCTCATCAAGGAGTTGATCCTGGAAGTGCTGGGCCATGCAGCCTGTAATCACAATTTTTTTGTTGGCTTCTGCTAGTTCAACGAGCGTGCGAACAGATTCCTCTCTAGCTGCTTGAATAAAGCTGCACGTGTTAACGATGACGTAATCTGCTAACTCTTCATCGGAGTCTACCTGATAACCTGCTTGGACTAAAAGTCCTAGCATGTGTTCGGTGTCAATCCGGTTTTTCTCACATCCGAGGTGAGAGATTGCAATGGTTGGCTTATTGCCCATTAGGTGACTAACTGACAGCGACGGTGGAAAGTTCAGGTGAGACGATATGCTTCGTCTTCACGCAGGAGGTCGATTGGGGTGGGTTCTCAACTAAACGAGTCTAGTAGAGAATTGCCCGAATCTGCCTGTGCGCTTGTTGATATCACACCTGATATTTTTCACCGCTGTTAGGGGAATCCCCTGCTTCGCGGTCGCCGACAACCAGGCGGCAACATCAACGATCTGTGTAGCGCAGATTTCGATATCTCAACATTACTATACAATAACTTAACGCCTCGATCGCAGGGGGGACGGTTTTCCCTACCTGGGATTGCGTTCCTCTCTAGGGTTGCACGCAATGTTAAGAATTGTTAAGCGCTGCCAATGGATGTTAAATCTTGTGAAGAAAATAAACAAAATCGGGATTTTAGTCTTGGTTTTCTTCAGTCTGAGTTTAGCTCAACCCAAGGGAGCGATCGCCCACTTGCAAGAACATCATCAGCAGTCCGGGCAACTAAGCTTACATTCGCGCCAAACCCTACGAGACCGCGCGGGTTACGCTTGGCAAGTCGTGCTATTTCCTGGCGAATCTCCCAGCGATCCCCGTTGGAATCTCCGCCTAGTCGGATTTCCGGGAGCAGTTGAAGTGGCTCATCCTCAGCCCTTAACCATCAGAGCGGCTGAAGGAATGGACTGGAGTGCGGCTGATGTCTTTCGCGATCGCCCTGCGGCTACCTCCGTCGGTCAGTACGACTTCACCGAAGTTATGCAACATCTAGAAAGTGTGGATTTCCTCATCGTGCAGGTTCCTGTAAGCGAAGATCGAACCCTGAGCCTGAAAATTCCTCCTTTTTTAATTGCCGAATGGCAACAACTGGCTCGCTCAAAATCTTCGCCGGAGCGATCGCACTCCCCCCATCCTAGCAAATAGAGCCAGAACTGGCCAAACGCATCAACAATAAAGCTTCTTGGATAAGTTATTCAGAACGGAGATAAACTGATGGGAGAGAGCAAACGCCTCTTTTCCACTTTCTTTGAGTGCGAATCGTCCGAACTCCCTATTGCCACAAGTTTTCATGCAACCTGAAGAGTTTAGTGAACTTTTCCCTTTGTTTAACGCAGCCAACCCAGAAACCCTGGAGTGGCTCCTATCCATTGCCGCAGAGCACGAATATCCCGCAGACAGAGCCGTCTTAATGGAAGATGCCTGGGGCAATGCTGTCTTCTTCGTGGTATCAGGTTGGGTCAAAGTCCGCCGTCTCTCTGGAGACGATGCTGTCACCCTCGCCATCTTAGGTCGGGGCGACTTCTTTGGCGAAATGGCAATTTTAGATGAATCTCCCCGCTCAACCGATGTCATTGCCCTTTCTCCTGTGGAACTTCTGAGCATTTCTGCCCAGCGCTTTATCCAAACCCTATTCAAAGACGCGCAACTGCACCATCGCATGTTGCAGCTTATGGTTAAACGCTTGCGCCAGACAAACCTTCGCTTCCAACTCCGCCATCAACCCCCTGCGGTTAAACTGGCCAATACCCTCGTCGGCTTAGGAGAAAATTACGGGCAACCGGGCGAATATGGGACAGAAATTTATAACATTCCTTTCCAGGATCTCGCGGATGTCACCGATATTGGCGTCGAAGAAACCACGAAAATTATGGAAAAGCTCAATGAAAAGGGCTGGATTAAAATTGATAGCGCCCATGAAACGCTCGCGCTAGTTAATCAAAAACAACTTTCCCATCTTGCCGGTCGAGTTTAAGGCCGCAAGAGGATCTTTCCGGAAATGTCCTACCCTGCAAACCCCAGAGAATCCTAAATCTATCGATCGTTTAGAGAAATCTCCAACAGGCAATAGCAAGCATTTTCCAGCCTTTCCTCAGAAAAGTCATCTTAACTCCCGGTTGGATCGCCCCTCACACCACTAATTTCATGACAGAAGCCACGCTAACTCAACCCACCCGTCCCCAACAAGCTGCACCCACCCTGAACTATCAAGTTTCCCTCACTCAGCCCAGTTCGCATCTATTTGAGGTGATGTTGCGGGTGACAGGCTGGCAAAAAACAACCTTGGATCTAAAATTCCCCGTTTGGACGCCCGGATCTTACCTGGTGCGAGAATATGGCAGACATCTACAAGATTTTCGCGCTTGCGATGGCGAGGAAACGCCTTTAAAAGCTCGCAAGCTCAGTAAAAATCACTGGCAGGTCGAGACAGACGGGGTTGCAACCGTTGTGGTTCGCTATCGCATCTATGCCGCCGAGTTAACGGTTCGGACGAATCACCTAGATGCGACACATGGCTATTTTAATGGGGCGGCCCTATTTTTTCGATTACCGGGATATGAGAAAACCCCGATCCAGGTTCGGATCGTGCCTCCCAGTCCAGAATGGCGCGTAACAACGCCCCTCCCGCCAGTGTCGGGTTACGCTCACATGTTTGAGGCGGCTGATTTTGATACGCTCGTTGATAGTCCGTTTGAAATTGGCACCCATCGCACCTATTACTTTGAAGTCTTAGGGAAACCCCACGAACTAGCAATTTGGGGGCAAGGAAACGAACAGCCAGAACGGATGGTTAGCGATATTGCCAAAATTGTCCAGACGGAGGCGCAACTGTTTGGGGGATTGCCCTACGAGCGCTATGTGTTCCTCTTACATCTGGTTTCCCATGCAATGGGGGGATTGGAACATAAGGATGGATGTTCGCTCATTTATCAGCGCTTTGGATTTCGCGCGCCGGATAAGTACCAGCGCTTTTTGCAGTTGGTGGCTCATGAGTTTTTCCATCTGTGGAATGTGAAGCGCCTCCGCCCGAAAGAGTTGGAGGTGTTTGACTATGATGGGGAAAATTACACGCCGTCTCTGTGGTTCTGTGAAGGGACGACGAGTTATTACGATTTATTGCTGCCGTTGCGGGCGGGGATATACGATGCCAAGACGTTCTTAACGGAGTTAGGCAAGGAAATTACGCGCTTGCAAACGACGCCGGGGCGGTTGGTGCAGCCGTTAAGCGAGTCGAGTTGGGATGCGTGGATTAAGTTATATCGTCCGGATGCTAATAGCGGAAATTCTCAGATTTCGTATTATCTCAAGGGCGAGTTGGTTTCGCTGTTGTTGGATTTGTTAATTCGGACGCAGCATGACAATCAGCGATCGCTTGATGATGTCATGCGTCAAATGTGGGAAGAGTTTGGTAAGCCGGAGGTTGGGTTTACCGCCGAACAACTTCAGCAGCGGATTTCGACAATTGCGGAGGTGGATTTAACGGAGTTCTTTGAGCGTTACTTAGAAACCACTGAAGAGTTACCGTTTAATCGCTATCTGAAGCCGTTTGGCTTGAGGTTAGAGAGCGATCGCGATGATGCTTCAAGTCTGGGCGTTCCTTTCTTCGGACTCACTGTCAAGACGGAAAATGGTAAGGCAATGGTGAAAAGTGCGATCGCTCATTCCCCTGCCCAAAATGCCGGAATTAATGCAGGCGATGAGTTATTGGCCATTAACGAGATCCGCGTCACCGCCGAACAATTGAGCGATCGCCTTCAGGATTTTGCCGCAGGCGATACGATCCGCGTCAGTGCCTTCCACCAAGATACGTTGATAACGGTTCCTGTCACCCTCGGCGAACCCCAACCCACTCGCTATCAACTGGTTCCGGTAGAAAACCCAACCCCTCAACAGCAAGAACTGTTCCAAGGTTGGCTAGGAGTCCCCCTCAAGAGTGTTGCCTAACCTCAACCGACTATTAACCAAAGGATAGTTGCGGAGGTTGAGGTACGAAACTCAATACAATGCTGCTGTTGGGTTTCACCAGGCTCAACTGTTAACTGCGACCTTTCGCTCCCAAAATTCTCTCGTTCTGAGGGGATGTTTGCCATTCAGTTATAGCTGTACTCAGTAAGGTTAGGACAGACTGAACTGTTCAAAGGATGAGACTCGCTCGGTTTTAACTCAGCACTCAGCACTCAGCACTCAGCACTTTGCCATAACATCCCTTAACAAGTTCCTAAAGTTTTTCTGAAGCTTTAAAACCCAAAGCGGAGGGTACAGCGAACGTCCGTTTCTCTGTTCAACCTGTATCTTTTGCTTAAAGGGGATGTGATACCTTGTTGGCTATCGCATAACGGTACCAATCATGACCATGACCCCTCCGCCTCCTCCACCGATTACGCCGCGTCAAATGACTTTACTACGGGTTGTGACTTCAATGGCGTGGTCTGATGGCGAACTGGCTACTGAAGAAGTCGATCTGATGTTAGATCGCTTTAGCCAATTATTTGGAATGGGCAATCATCAAGAGCAAATTAAGCAAGAATTGCGCGATTATATGATGCAAAACTTGCCTTTAGAAGAGTTAATTCCTAAGTTAGAAACCCAAGCCGAACGCGAATTGGTTTTGAAATTAGGATATGAAGTGATTGCGGCGAGTGCTAGAACGCCTGACGAACCTAAAATTAATGCAGATGAAGCCCAAGCTTATCGCAAGTTAACTGAGCTATTAAATTTGCCCCCAGATGTAGTTCATCGGATCGAACAAGAGGCGATCGCAGATTTAGAAAGCTCTGAAGGCATTATTGAAACGCTGACTCATAAGTTAGAAGAATTTATGAATCAATAGGAAATCCTCCCTGAGCCGATGGCTGAGGAATGCTCAGGGAGCATTTTAACTTAAGCGCTCATTTCCAACATTCGCTGGATAGGACGTAACGCCGCCAAGCGAGTCTCTTCGGGTAAGGTAATTTCGGGTTGGCGATTTTTCATCGCCAGATATAACTTTTCTAGGGTATTCAACCTCATGTGCGGACACTCATTACACGCACAATTATTCAACGGGGGTGCCGGAATAAACTGCTTATTCGGCGTCTGCTTCTGCATTTGGTGGATAATGCCCGGTTCTGTCACCACAATAAAGGATGGGCTAGTGCTGGTTTGCACGTACTTCAACAAAGCTGAAGTGGAACCCACGTAGTTAGCATGGCGCAGAACGGGGGGTTCGCATTCTGGGTGCGCGATAATTTCGGCATCGGGATATTGCACCTGAAGCTGAACCATTTTCTTTTCCGAAAAGGTTTCGTGAACCATGCAACTTCCTTGCCACAACACCATCTCGCGCCCGGTTTGTTGCATAACGTAGCGGCCTAAATTGCGATCGGGTGCAAAGATTAGGGGTCGATCTTTGGGAATTTGGTTGACTAACTTCACGGCATTGGAGCTAGTACAGATAATATCGCTCATGGCTTTAATCGCAGCCGAGCAATTGATATACGAAATCACCAGATGATGGGGATGAGCCGCTTTAAAGGCTGCAAATTCGTCGGGAGGACAACTATCGGCTAAGGAACAACCCGCCTCTAAGTCGGGAAGCAAGACTAGCTTATGGGGATTGAGAATTTTAGCCGTTTCCGCCATAAAGTGAACGCCCGCAAACACGATAACTTCGGCTTCTGTGTTGGCGGCTTTGCGGGAGAGTTCTAGGGAGTCCCCAATAAAGTCTGCAATGTCTTGGATATCTGGATCTTGGTAATAATGGGCCAGAATAATCGCATTGAGTTCTCGCTTGAGATCCGCGATCGCGCTAAACAGATCCTTCGGGAGATCGCGAGTTTGAGTCAGGGGGCGTTGGGGAAGTGCGGTTGTAAACAAAGCGAGTTGTCACCAACAGTGTAAAGGAATATGACTTAATTATAGTTGATTTTACCAAAAATAAAAGTCAACCCAAAACAAACCGTCAATTTCCGCAGTCTGTTGCAGCCATTGACGGTTATCGCGGTTCAATTTTCAGGCAACTAAGCCAGAACGGGAGCGGGTTGGGGCCAGCGTTCTACGGCCTTCCCAATCACCGATAGCTCTTGCATTAACCGATCGAAGCGTTCCGGCGTCAGAGATTGCGGGCCATCGGAAAGCGCCTTAGCGGGGTTGGGATGAACTTCAATCATCAGCGAATCGGCTCCGGCGGCGATCGCCGCCTTGGCCATCGCCGGGACATACTGATAGCGACCCGTTCCATGACTGGGATCGATCATAATCGGCAGGTGAGTTAACTCGCGCAAGACTGGAATTGCCGATAAATCCAGCGTATTGCGGGCATACTGGCGATCGAACGTCCGCACGCCCCGCTCGCATAAAATCACATTAGGGTTGCCTGCGGCCATAATATACTCGG
Organism: Desertifilum tharense IPPAS B-1220; assembly: GCF_001746915.1. Lineage (NCBI taxonomy): Bacteria > Bacillati > Cyanobacteriota > Cyanophyceae > Desertifilales > Desertifilaceae > Desertifilum > Desertifilum tharense. The sequence continues at coordinate 19,625 of NZ_MJGC01000059.1, read as the reverse complement.
CTGCCATTAACCACTCTTCAATCGTCGCTGACATCCCCCGCTTCAACAGGACGGGTTTTTCTTGAGCGCCAATTTTCTTGAGCAGCGAGAAGTTCTGCATATTTCTCGCGCCGACTTGCAGCACATCTGCAACTTCCGCAATCTTCTCAATATCAGCCGTATCCATGACTTCGGTAATAATTCCCAAGCCAGACGCATCGCGGGCGGCGGCTAGTAGCTCTAGGGCGCTTTCGCCGTGGCCTTGGAACGCATAGGGAGAGGTACGCGGCTTATAAGCGCCTCCCCGCAGGAATTGAGCGCCCGCAGCCTTCACCCGCACGGCAGTTTCAACAATCATCGCTTCGTTTTCAACCGAGCAAGGCCCGGCCACGAAAACGAGGGGGTGATGTTCGCCAAAAGGAACCGCGCCATTGGGCGTTTGCACGATGACATCAGACGGTTCGCCATGCCGATATTCGCGACTGGCGCGTTTAAAGGGTTGTTCAACCCGCAAGACTAGCTCGATCCAAGGACTCAATTCTTGAATCCGCTCTTGATCGAGATCGGCGGTATCGCCCACTAACCCGATCACAACTTTGTGCTGACCAACAATCTTTTCTGGAGAAAGGCCCCAAGTTCCGAGTTCGTCGCTAACGCGAGTAATTTCGGCATCTGGGGTGCCGCTTTTCATGACAACAATCATGTTTGACTTTCCCTATTGAGTAATTAGGCTTTATTTTTAAGGGGTCTAACTGAATTTGATTTAACCTTAAAATGGGAAACTCGGCACAAGACAACAAAGCTTCATCTGCAAGAAGTCGCCGCGCATCCAGTACCGAGCGGATTTATTCATTTTGTTTGCTTGACCGCCAAGCTGCGGTCATTCTGCCAAAATTCGTCGTAAATTCTTGCCAACCTAGGAGGCTTCCCGGTGCTTGTTCATCCCAGGAGGCAGAGAGAACGCCGTAACTCAGGCCTAAAACGCTGAGTCCAAAGAATCCCATACTCACTAAGACAACAGCCACATGAGGGAGCGGAAACTCGGTTTGGGTGACAATCCAGTAACTTGCAAAAAAAGTTGAGATTGCTAATCCAAAGGGAACTCCACTCAGCGTTGCCATCCGGCGCACCATGCGTTTGCTCACCACTTCTGGAATCGTGCGACTTGAGGAGCGATCGCTCCCCGCAGCGCTTCGGCTTTTGGGCTGATTCCGGGTAGCCACCGCCTCTGGAGCGCTGTTTTTAGAAGCGTCTGAGGCGGTTTTCGCTGGCTTTTTGCGACGGTTGGGTTCAAAGGGCAAGCGATCGCTCTGGGAAGCCTCGCGATCTTTTTGCGGGGACATAAGCAATACCCCTGTTTATCCACGAATGTTTAAACGACCTAGCAGTTCTCTATAACGAGTTTGATCGTGCTGTTGCACGTAGCCCAGTAAACGCTTGCGCTGACCAATCATTTTCAGCAGGCCCCGGCGCGAAGCATAATCTTTTTTATTGGCTCTGAGATGGGTACTCAGGCGGTTAATCCGTTCGGTGAGAACGGCAATTTGCACGTCAGCCGATCCAGTGTCGGTTTCGTGAACTTGGAATTCCGAAATAATCTCGTGTTTGCGCTCTTGCGGCAAAGTCATGGGTATCTATCTACGAAAACGCAGCAATTTAGTATCATACCACAATCCTTGGGGTGGCGTTCAATAGGGGTCTGGTTTTTTTGGCGGGCTGAGAGAGGGTGCGATCGCGCCTCATTTGCCTGGGGTAAGGGAATTAAAGAAATTGCCCAAAAATGCTGTAGCAGCCCCATAGCCAAACGCTAGGCAGCGATCCTACATCTTTTGAGGATCGCTGCCCAAACACTAGATTAAGACTAAACCCGCAAAACTAATGCCAAACAAAAACTTTCGCTTCGTATTCTGGCAAGTCCATCATCATTTGATTATCGCCGGCCTCAATATCATAATCTCCCGTCCATTCGTGCCACGTCCCATTTTCAGGAAAATGAGGAATGGTATAGCCAGCGCGGAAACTATCGGAGAAGTTCGCCACCACTACAACGCGAGAACCTTCGTCATTCCAGCGGGTATAGGCTAACACTCGATCTTCAGCATTTTCGTAGAAGAACTCAATATTCTCTGTATAGAGTGCATGATTGTGTTTGCGAAGATCGATCAAACCTTTGTAGTAGTTCAACAAACCTTGATTATTCTCGTGCTGAAGCAGCGTCCAATCAATTTTAGCCTGGTCAATTGTTTTATGTTTAAACTCGCCAAACTCTTCGCCCATCCAAATTAAAGGAACGCCCACTGCGGTCATTAGGATTGCTGCTCCTAATTTTGCCCGCTTAAACGCTGCTTCGTCAAAGATATCGCGTTCTGCTAACTCTGCCATCACATGATTGTGGTCGTGATTGGTTAAGTAATTCACGACATTAGTAGCACCCAAAAATCCTTGACGCTTGCAGTCAATCACATCTTTTAAGCGTTCGAGGTCAAACGTATCGCCGCAGATATGTTCGAGTACGCAATGGTAGAAGCTATCATGCCAGCAACCATCCATTGGGCCATCAAAGTTGGTAATGCTGGTTGTTTCTGGAATATGCTCGGCAACATTATAAAAGGGTTTTGATCCTGCTGTTTTTTTGGCTTCTTCTACAATCCAGTGCATAAAATCGTAGTTGGCCATTTGTCGCGCTGCATCGAAGCGAATGCCATCAATATGATATTCCTGAACCCAGAAACGGACGGTATCTCCAATAAACTGCCAAGCTGGCTTGATGTCGAGATTTTCGTCGTAATGCTCGTAGTTAAATTCCGGTCCCCAGTTATTATCAGGATCGCGGGGAGAGTGGTGATACCAATAGTCGTGATCGATTTGAGTTAAGGGGCTTTCGGCTTCTGAATGGTTATAAATCCCATCCATAATGATGCGAATACCGCGAGCATGACATTCATCGACTAAACGCTTTAAGCCTTCTGTTGTGCCATAACTCGATTCTGTAGCAAAGAAGTAGCGCGGATTATATCCCCAACTATAATCTCCGGGATATTCTTTAACGGGCATTAATTCAATGGCGTTAATCCCTAAGTCGCAGAGATAATCTAATTTTTCAATAACATGTTTGTATTTGCCTCGTTCGTAAGGATCGTCTTCTCCCCCAGAAAAATCACCCACATGCATTTCATAAATCACTAAAGCATGGTCGGGAGGCAGATCCTTATCGTCATTCTGCCAAACATAGGTATCTGTAATTCTTTGACCGTCCTTCACGCGAACAACACCGTTCTGCGTTGGGTTATCAATATCTGTGGCGTAGGGATCGTTAACATCTACCCATTCATCGGGTTCAAAGAACCAAGACTTTGTTTGAACTCGAAACTTGTATTGATACTCGCCGTCTTTGAGTTCTACTTGGGTTCTGAAATATCCTTTGTCGTCTTTTTCCATTGGGATTTCTTCCCAATCCGAAAACGAGCCGACTAAAGCAGCACCTTTATTATAGGGAGCAAACAACTTAAATTCGATGGAAGCCATAGCGAGCGCTGAAAACTTAACGAGTGAATATCTGTATTGTCGTTGGCACTCCCAGAAAGGCACATCATTCTGAAGAAATAAGTTTTAGGTACCCCTAAACACCAGGAATAGCTCTATCCTGTGCAGGAAGTTTGAGGCGTGGAGAATACTCGTTTTCTAGCTTAAATGAGCGATCGCGCTTCTAATCCAATCCTCAGCATCCTGATTGCCCGATAACTCCGGTTCCTGGCTGAGAGATTGTAAGGTTTGGGTAATTTCTTGGCTGGTATACCCTAGCGCCAACAAGGTCATTTCTACATCTTCTAGGAGAGTGGGAGACAGCGACACGGTTGTGGGAATAGAAACCCCGGTTTGCATCCGCCATTGAGCCAGCTTAGTCCGCAATTCTAAGGCAATTCGTTCTGCGGTTTTACTCCCGACTCCTGGGGTTCTGACCAATTGCTTGACGTTCCCGGTGACAATGGCCTGAACAAGGTCTTGTAAGCCTAGCGTATCTAAAAGCGCGATCGCTAACTGCGAGCCAATCCCATTGACGCTAACCAGTTGGCGAAATAAATCTCGTTCGGCAGAAGAGGCAAACCCATATAAGATCGGTTGGTCTTCGCGGATCTGATAGTGGGTGTAGACTTGCACCATCTCCGCTGCTGCTTCAGAAAGTTGCTGCGCCAAACGCTTAGAAATTTGCAGTTCATAACCCATCTGATTGACTTCTAGCAGCAAGACAACCCGATTGCCCTTATTTTGCTGAATTTCTGCAACAGTACCTTTGAGATAGCTAATCATAGAAACATAATGGCGCAAGACTCCAATCCCTGGTTGACTGACAATCGAGATCGTTGCGTAGGTTGAGTTGAAGTACAAAACCCAACACAACCCTGGCTGCTGTTGGGTTTCGCTAACGCTAATCCAACCGACGACAGCATCGTCAATCAGCTCCAATCCTACTCCATGACACGCAAAAAGCGCTTCCCCGATCGAGAAACGCTTCAATCAAAGTCTGGGTGAAGATCCCTATTGGATAAAGCCGAAGTATTGCAAACCTTCCCAAATTCCGGCAGCACAGGCTTTTTGAGCTAAATAGCGATAATCCGTTTCATTGGCTTCATGCCATTGGCGCAATTCAGGAAGGGCATTTCCAACAATGATGCCGCGTTCTGTACCGACGCTAAACAAGGCAATATCATTCCCAGAGTCGCCGCAGACTACGGTTTTTTCCGGGGGAATCTGCCATTTTTGCCGGAGAAACTGCATCGCTAGCCCCTTATCGCCTTTTTCCGGTAGGATATCCAAATCCTTACCACCGCTGTAGACTAGCTTAAAGTTGAGGTCTTGCTCTTTGAGCTTGTCTTCCAGTCGGGGCAGGACTTCAGGAGCGACAGTTTCGCTTAAAAAATAGCTCACCTTAAAGGGTCGTTGCTCCGAGTCGGGTTGAGCTAACAAGTCTGCAAACTTGCCTGCTGTTTCTAGGACTAACTCGCGATTCCATCCCGGCGAAAGTTGTTGCGACCATTGAGAATCGGGGGTTTCATCCTGGGGATTGAGATAAACTTCAGTCCCAACCGCCGTGACGAGGGCATCGGGATCGAGCAAGTGTTTTTTCGATCGTAGGTGCTTGTAAGAGACCAGCGATCGCCCAGTTGAATAAACGATCTTTGTACCATACTCTTGGCGGTAACTTGACAGTCGGTCGTTGAGGAAGGCTAAAGCCGCATCATCCCCAACGAGGGTATTGTCCAAATCAGTCACAAATAGGAATTTCACGGGATTTCTCGCAAACAGCGATCCCCACAGTTGGAGATCGGATGGGCTGAAACTGCCCCAATTCTACCGGGGGGCTTGCCCAGAGTCTAGGAATCTTTAGTTAGATTCTCGTCGGATTCGATCGCCGCATCGTGTACAATTGAGCTAGTCGTATCCCTTCGAGATCGAGAAATTCTTTGAATTTGTTGAATCGAAAAAGTCCGATGCTGCTTGTTGTAAAAAGGTCAACTAAAACGTGAAACAGCACATTCCAAGGAGGTTCATTTCCCAACTGGGAGGTTCGATGAAAGCAGAGAGCTGTACGCCCAGTTTACCTGGGTCCTGGGACGGGTAAGCGAGTTTGCCTTATGGAATGCTTGGAACTGTTCAGTACCTTTTTCCTTCGTTTTTTGGTCAGCGAGTCCGAACGGTAAATCAGTGGACTTAAATCAGATATTTAAAACGCCGAATCCCATCATCGGTGTCGTTCATTTACAACCTCTCCCCACCTCGGCGCGTTGGGGAGGAAACCTGAAAAGTGCGATCGCCAGAGCCGAGCAAGAAGCCACTGCTTTAGCGTCTGGTGGCGTTCACGGGATTATTGTAGAAAACTTTTTCGATGCGCCCTTTGCGAAAGAGAGGGTCGATCCAGCAGTTGTGAGTGCGATGACCTTAATTGTCGATCGCATTATGAACCTAGTGACGCTGCCGATTGGGGTCAATGTCTTGCGAAATGACGCCCACAGCGCTTTGGCGATCGCCAGTTGTACGGGGGCCGCTTTTGTGCGCGTCAACGTCCTCACGGGCGTAATGGCGACCGATCAGGGGCTAATAGAAGGGCCCGCCCGCGAACTGATGCGCTATCGCCGCGAACTCGATAGCAACGTTAAGATTTTGGCTGATGTCCTGGTGAAGCACGCCCGACCCTTGGGATCGCCAAATTTAACCACCGCCGTTCAAGAAACCATTGAGCGCGGGTTAGCCGATGGCGTGATTCTCAGCGGTTGGGCAACGGGCAGCCCGCCCAGCCTCGAAGACCTCGAACTCGCCAGCGCCGCTGCTAAAGGCACGCCAGTTTTTATTGGCAGCGGTGCCAACTGGGAAAATATTTCCACCCTGATTTCCGCCGCCGATGGTGCCATTGTATCAAGTTCCCTCAAACGGCACGGACGCATTGACCAACCCATCGACCCCATTCGGGTGAGTCGTTTTGTAGAAGCCATGCGTCGCGGAGTTACTGCCAAAAATACAGCCCCCGCCTCTAGCGTGCCAATTCCGTCTTATTCGGAGTGAAAGCGATTCGATACAATCAACAACAGATGGCAACACTTCTAACCCAGAAGCGTCAACCCATCAGGTACCCTGCACTCACGTTGAGGAATTGGCCATGCAAGAGCAACAAGCTTCATCCCGGAGCAAGGGGCGGGCAACCCGCCAATTGATTGTCCCGTTGAGTCTTGGCGCGATCGCCCTAGCTGTAACCGTAGGCGTTGCGATCGGCGCGCGATTTCCCGTCGCCCAAGCCCAATCTTCTAACCGAGTTGACGATCTCATTGCCAACCCCTCCAACCCCGCTCAAATTGCTCTGGCGGAACATCTCGCCCAAAGTGGTGCGAAAATGTATGGGGCTTACTGGTGCCCTCACTGCACCAATCAAAAGAGGCTCTTTGGTCGCGAAGCGGCTCGTCAGTTGCCTTACATTGAATGCGACGCCCAAGGAGAAAACCCTCAACCCGCCTTGTGTCAAGCAGCAAACATCCGCGCCTTTCCCACATGGATCATTAATGGCGAACTGTATTTAGGCACTCAATCGTTAGAAAAGCTAGCCACCTTATCTGGCTATAGAGGGTCGCGCAATTTTTAACAAACGAGCAACCCTAGACCTTTTAGTACAATAGGTCTGAACTGGAAGCAATTGCAAACTGAATGATTTGAGCAAGGTATTATGAGGCGTCGGCGTTCTACTCCCTGGATTCATCGTTGGTCGCGTCCCGCTCTAGCGGCGATCGCAACATTAGGTGCCCTAGAAACAGCGTTTCTCACCGTTGCAGAACTGACGGGCAATGCATCAGCAGTCTGTCCCACTACTGGCTGCGAACTGGTCCTCACCAGCCCCTACGCAATGGTTTTGGGGATTCCCTTAACCTTATTTGGCTTTTTAGGTTACTTGACAATGGGGCTGTTGGCGATCGCCCCTTTGCTCGTCAATGCCGAAACTCAGAAAGAACGGCGATCGCAACTCGAAAAATCAACTTGGTTTCTCCTGTTTATTGGCGCAACCGCCATGCTCGTGGGTAGCGCCTATCTGATGTACATTATGGCAGCGGTTGTTCAGGCCTTTTGCCCGTACTGCGTTGCTTCCGCAATTTTCTCCCTAGCGCTGTTTGTCCTCACAATTGTGGGTCATGCCTGGGAAGATGTCGGCCAGTTGTTGTTTACCGGAATTATTGTGGGGATGGTGGTTCTATTGGGTGCATTAGGTTTATATGCCAACGTTAACCAACCGCCCGTAGCTCAACAGCAAGATGCAAGAACGCCTCCACCCGTCACCACCGTTTCAGGCGAGGCAGAAATTGCCCTAGCACGCCACCTCAGCGAAATTGGGGCGCGAGAATTCGGGGCCTATTGGTGTCCCCACTGCCACGACCAAAAAGAACTGTTTGGCAGAGAAGCCGCTCAACTGATTAATTATGTTGAATGTGCGGCTGACGGTCAAAACTCCCAAATGGAACTCTGTCGTTCTCAAGGCATTACCGGCTTCCCTACCTGGGAAATTCGCGGACAGATGTATCCCGGCGTTCAGAGCCTAGAGTCGCTCGCGCAACTATCGGGCTACCAAGGGCCGCGCAACTTCCTGCGCTAGGTACAGAGCAGAATTCCCCCTTGAGGTGGATGTGAAATCAACCCCTGGTGTGACTCGAATCACAAAAGTTAACTTTTTCATATCACAGCTTGGGGGAAGACCGCAATGCGATAACAGTTATAGACTCTGTGTGACGGGGAACTGTTATGGCTCGCTTACTTCCGGTTAAAAGTTCTACGGCTCTCCACGCGATCGCTTTCACCGTGGCTGTCGCTCTCATTGCCGGTCAACACAAATCCAAACCCATACAGTTTTCCCAGACTGGACCTCAACAGCCGACTATCGTTCAGGTGCAAATTGAGTCAGAAGTTCCGGTCGCCCTGCGCCCCTCGACCAGCGTCACCCGTTAAGTGAGGAAGTGGATTTCTCAAGCGTTGAAGGTGCCAGTTAGCAGAAAAGCTGGTTATACTGAAACTTCAAAGTTGCGCTCAAGTTGCAACGCTTTCCAGGGTCTCTCGCAATCTCCAAAAATCAGTTTACGATTGAATCATTCCAGTTTTGTCTAAACCAATATGAAGCTAGGCAAAAAAGCCAAGCGCTTTTGGGCTAGTTTGAAACATCAGGGGGGTGAAGAACGACGCGTTTTCTTCACCTCCTTTGGAATTACGGGCTTAACGATCTTGCTCCGCTTTATGGGGCTACTTCAGGCCAGTGAATGGACAGCCCTCGATCAGTTCTACACCCTTCGCCCCACGCCACCGCAGGACGAACGTATCGTTATTGTGGGCATTGATGAAGCCGACTTGCAAACCATCGGCACCTGGCCCATTCCTGACGCCGTAATGGCAGACCTGCTGACAGCCATTGCCAGCTATCAACCGAAGGTAATTGGCTTAGATATCTACCGCGACTTGCCCATTGAACCAGGTCATGCCGAGCTTCAGGAAGTGATGGGAAGCTTACCCAATCTGATTGGCATTGAGTGGCTAGCGGATACGTATTGGTCTGGAGTGCCTGCACCCCAAAGCCTGGTTAAAGATCGTCGCGTGGGTTTTAATAACGTTGTCACCGATCCAGACGGTACGGTTCGGCGCAATACCCTTTATATGCATGTTGATGGTAAAGCCCACACCAGCTTTGCTCTCAAGATCGCTTTTCTGTATCTTCAGCACTATGGCATAACCCCAATGCCTGCTCAGAGCAATTCCCAGTATCTGCAATTAGGTGAGGGCGTTTTTCGTCCCTTCCGCTCCAATGATGGGGGTTACGTGCGCGTTGATGATAAAGGCTATCAAATCTTAGCGGATTTTCGCGGGCCGGCGGAAACCTATACCCGCGTTTCCATGATAGATGTGATTGAGGGGAAGGTTGAGGCTGAGTTATTGCGCGATCGCATTGTGCTGATCGGTTCGGTGGCCACTCGCTTGCGCGACTTTTTTCGCACTCCCTATAGTAATGGGCTAATCGTCTCTAAAAAAGCGGTACCTGGGGTAGAACTACAGGCTAACTTTATTAGCCAAATTCTGGATGTTGCTCTGTACGAACGCCCCATTTTGCAAACGCTCCCCAATCCCTGGGAATGGCTGTGGATATTGGTTTGGGCGTATTTGGGCGCGAGTTTTAGTTGGTCGATTAGTTCGCCGCAGCGTTTGGGGTTGCACTTATTTACCGCTCTTTTGGGGTTAACGGGCGCGTGCTATGCTGCCTTTTTGGTGGGGTGGTGGCTGCCTTTTGTGCCACCCGCGATCGCCTTGAGCGGATCGGCCATCTTCATCATCAGTTATTTGGCTCACCAAAAGGAAGAGTTAAACCGTTCCAAAGAGTTTTTACATAAGGTAATCGATTCGATTCCCGATCCGGTCTTCGTCAAGGATAAAAACCATCGCTGGGTTGTTCTCAACCAAGCTTACTGTAACTTGATTGGCTATCCCCTCGAAGCTTTGCTGGAGAAATCGGATCGCGATGTCTTTTCTCGGCGAGAGGCTGAGGCTTTTCGCCAACACGATGAGGAGACCTTTTTCACCCACGAGTCGCAAGAAAGCGAAGAGTCGCTGACTGATGCGCGGGGGGTGACGCATTTAATTGCTACAAAGCGATCGCTCCACCAAGATGCCGCCGGAAACTTGTTTTTGGTTGGGGTAATGCGCGATATTACGCAGCGCAAGCGCAGGGAAGAAGAGTTGAAGCTCTCGAATGAGGAGTTAAAGGTTTCCCAGAACCAAATGCGCTATTTAGCCTACCACGACAATTTGACGAGACTGGCCAATCGCAAGCTGTTTGAAGAGAACTTAACGCAGGCGATCGCCGAGGCGGAAGCAAACCATCATTGGATTGCGATTTTATTTCTAGACTTGGATGGCTTTAAGGATATCAATGATACGCTGGGTCACGATGGCGGCGATATGCTCTTAAAGGCGGTGGCGCTGCGCTTAACGGGATGCTTGCGGAGTAGCGATACCGTGGCTCGGTTTGGCGGCGATGAATTTACGGTGATTTTGCCTAAAATTCCCACAATTGCGGATGCAGCAAGGGTGGCTGACAAGATTTTATCCACCTTGATGCAAAGTTTTTCGATTAACGGTCAAACCCTATCAGTGACGACGAGCATCGGAATTAGTCTCTATCCGGTGGATGCCGAGAAGATAGAGAATTTAATTAAATGTGCTGATACGGCCATGTACCGAGCTAAAGATTTAGGGAAAAATCGCTACGAATTCTGGCACAATCTTCCTAATGCCTCGGATTGCGATCGCGCGAGGCTGCCACATCCGAATGATTCGGGATGCCATAGCCAAAATCAGTCCGAGTCGTAACGGTTGCAAGTGAGGGGCTTAAGTCATCGGCGATCGCGCTAGTTCCCGTATTTTCCGATCGCGATCGCTGGCGTTTGACAAGACTTTATAAAAGTCCCTCAATTTTGTCCCGAATCAGAGCAAAAAACCCTGAAGTATTGAGTATTGATAAGTTGCTCGAAACAGCTACCGTACATTTACGGATTTTATCGACTTCAGTGGATGTACTGATATAATAATCGAAGGAGTCATTGGCCTACAGTCATGCACATTACAGGCACTTTACTAAGGCTTACGGGAACACTGGCACTGGCGCTCAGTTTTCAAGCGATGGCTGTTGGCAATGCGTGGGCAGCCCCCCACCAATTGCAGTTTGCGGAAACCTCTGATTTCCAACTCCAACAGACGATCGGGAATGGCTTACGCAATTATGAACCCCCCGATAACGGTAGACCCGACAGCAGCGACAGTTCCGGTACGATGTAGTTTTTGCTCAACGCTGTTTAATCGGGAATGGGAACCGATTGCCACCAGCGAGCATTTTGGATAAGCGTGTGCGTTTGCCACGCCGCAGAGGTTTGAGAAAAGTCAGATCGATAATGGCCGCCGCGACTTTCTTGCCGAAATACTGCACTTTTAAGAATAAGCTGACCAATTTCCAAGAGGTTCCACGTTTCTCCCCACAGTCGTAACGTGCGATCGCACTCTGGAGAGGGAAACTGGACGAGGGTTCCCGGCTGAAGATTTTGGAAAAATTGCGTGCTTGGCAGTTGCTCAAACTCTTGTTGCAACCCTGAGAGTTTGGCGATCGCCGATTCTAACACCTCAGCCGAACGACAAATTCCCGCACTTTGCCACATCAACGCTTTGAGCGAAGTTGCGATCGCTTCAAGTTGCGCTGGTGCAGGCAATGCCTCTAACGGTACCTCTACCTTCTGTTGGGTCGTTTCATCTTCTAACAGGGGCAATAACTCTAGATGCGCTAACTGAGCGCCGAATACCACACACTCTAACAGAGAATTGCTCGCCAATCGGTTGGCACCATGCACCCCCGTACTCGCCGTTTCACCCACCGCATATAAGCCCGGAATTGAGGTGCGACTTTGCAGATCCGTAGCAATGCCCCCCATCCAGTAATGAGCAGCCGGTGCCACGGGGATCGGCTGGGAAAAGATATCAATTCCCCAATGCTGGCAAACCTGAAAGATATTGGGAAAACGCTTTTGAATCGTTTCGCGAGGAATGGGGCGTAAGTCTAACCACACGTGAGGCGCTGAGGTGACTTGCAGGTGGCTAAAAATTGCACGACTGACCACATCTCTGGGGGCGAGTTCCCCCTGGGGGTGATAGTCAAAAGCAAAACGCCGCCCTTGAGCATCGACTAAATGCGCTCCTTCGCCGCGCACGGCTTCGCTGATTAAAAAATGCGGGGCCCCAGGTTTGGTTAGGGCGGTGGGATGAAATTGGAAAAACTCTAGATCGCGCAATAAGGCACCCGCCCGATAGGCGATCGCCACGCCATCCCCGGTACTCAAGGCGGGATTTGTGGTTTGGGCAAACACCTGTCCGCCCCCTCCCGTCGCTAAAATGACGACCTTAGAGCGTATCCAGCGAATTTGACCTTGATAAGCCACGCTCACCCCCTGACAAGCCCCCGTTTGGGGATGCCGCCATAAACTGAGGGCAAAGGCTTCCGGGATGGTGGTGATGTGGGGACAGCTTAAAACCCGTTCGCCCAAAATACTGACAACGGCGCGTCCGGTGGTGTCGGCGGCGTGTAAGACGCGGCGGCGGGAGTGGGCGGCTTCTAATGTCAGGGCCAGTTGCGTTCCGTGGCGATCGAACTCGACCCCCAGGTTCACCAGAGATTCAATACAGTGGGGCGCGTGGCGAACTAAAAATTCCACCGCTTCGCGATCGCATAAACCTGCGCCAGCTTGCAGCGTATCGTGAATATGCAATTCTGGAGAATCTTCCGGGGCGATCGCGGCAGCAATTCCCCCTTGCGCCCAGTCGCTAGCTGAGAGCGCTAGGGCATCTTTACTAATTAAACCGACGCGATAGTGACGAGGCAAACACAGGGCAGCATACAAGCCAGCCGCACCTGCTCCGACTACTAGGGCGTCATACAAGTCAGAGAGCTGCGGCTGAGGAATATTGGCGTTCAAGGGCTAAATTCAGCAGTAAAAAGGGGTTAGAGAAAGGACGGACTCAAAGCCCGCCCTTTAAGGTTAGCGATTAGTCGTAAATTCCGTTATTGATGCGATCGTCTCCCTCCGTGAAAACGGTTTCAACGCGGGTCACGGTAAAGTTATCCAAATTTTGTTGCAAAATTTCTTTTTGGCGATCGCTCAAGCCAGAAATTTTCAGAACAGATTCAACGCTATCGTAAGGCGCATTCTCCACAATTTTAGCGGCAAGCGTGGGGTACATCCCTTGATACCGCCGGAACGCGCGGACATTGGTGTTATTTAAATCAATTTTCTTGCCAAACTCGGTTGCTAGCTTTTCGTCCGCCTTATTGCGGAGTGGGGTGACTTCTGCGGCCAGTACCGTGGAGCTACCCAAGCGTACATCTGACAAGGTTAGGGCATTGGCACGACCGACGCTGGTCAAGTTAAGACAAGCGACTGCCATGATTACTATCGATACCCAGCAAGCAAAGCGTCTCATTAAATCGATCCCTCCCAACAATTAAAGTGTAATCTGGACACTGGATTGCGAATATATATCGATCTATTATCGGACTCATCTGTACAATTTCAGCGCTCTTGTTGTTCAGATTCGGGAGTTTCCTGGGTTAATAAAAATTTGTCAAGGTCGTCAAACGAGCAGGCATAGGTAATTGTTGGGGTTTCGTAACCTTTGAGATTGACTGAATATTCGGCGAATCCAGTGGGATCGGCGCTAAAACTGGCTAAATATTGATAAGTCGTCTTACCGAGTGCTACATCTTGACCGATTTGTTTGGTACAGGTTTCTAGCCGGAAGGCAGAGTTGACGGTATCGCCTAGGGCGGTATAGTCGGGGCGATCGCCGCTACCTGTATTCCCCACCATTGCATACCCCGTGTTCAAACCCGCGCCAATGCGGAGGGGGAAGGGGAGGGGATGGCGGGTGGTCAATTCCTCGGTCATTTTATGCAGATCGCTTAAGGCGTGGAGAATGCGGAAGAGTTCTTCTTGGTTAACGCCTTGAGTGCCGTGAAACCAAACGGCCATGATCGCATCGCCAATATATTTATCGACCCAACTCCCGCGCTGGCGGATAATATTGCCCGCATGGCGGAACCAACTGCCAATCATTTCGGAAAGAACCGTTTCGTCGAGTTGGCGGGTTAAGACGGTAAAGTTGCGAATATCGACAACGACAACTGAAATGAGGCGGCGGACGTGTAGCGTGGCGGTGGCATTAAATTCTCCAGAATCTAACCCCATTGCGTCGCTGGGGTTGTTGGGAACTGAAGGACAATAAAAATCCAATTCGGTTTGACCGAAGGTGAGGCGATCGCCATGTTTGAGGGTGACGGGAACACTGACTCGGCGTCCGTTGACAAACGAGCCATTCCGACTGCCTAGATCGATCAGGTAGTAGTCTCCGGTTTCTGTACATTGCAACATCGCGTGGTTGCGCGAGATCCACGGATCGGAGAGAACCAAGTTATTATCTTCACTTCGACCAATCGTCCAGCAGTTACTACCAACTAGGGGTAAATAGCGCTTTCCTGAGTCGGTTTGCAGGACGAGATGAGGATTGGATTCTAGAGTCACTGAGGGCTGAGTCATTAGAGAATGTTTCCCTATGATGCATCCTGACACATCCATTCCTGTCAGTGCTAGGGGGAGGGGGTTCAAAAGGGAATTGGGTTTCCTTTTTCAATCTCGCGAAGCCTCAAAGGGTGAGGTTTTGAGACTGATTTGGGGAAACCGCCTCTTGAGCTGAGTTGGGGATGGTTTACGGGGTTCAAGACGATCGAGTTAGACGTTCAGGTTGCATGAGGGCGATGACAACACGCAATTCTGTTATAACCTTTAACTGACTCTTGACTTCATACTGCTGATAGAGCTGCAACCCAGAAAAGACTATCCACTAAAATTGTACTCAAGACTGCTCCACCGAATGCCCACCAGTAAGACTTTTTGGAACGCAGGGGCAAAAGTCCTGCTAGCAGTAAAATGACGATCAGCGCGATCGCCCAACTGAGGCCCCAAGGGGTTTGAATTTGAGCGATCGCATTTCTAAAGATGGGGCGAATCAAGTCTAGTTCTGGCTCAACTTGCATGAGTTGACGCCAGTGCGGAATTAAATTAACAAGGTAAAAATAAATATCGGTGACGGCGGTGCCGAATAAGGAGCCGAGGTAAAATAAGTTGCCAACGCGACCCGAACGACGCCACAGGCTGATGAGAACGAAGGGAACGCCAATGGCTTCTACGGGAAGGTGGAAGACGGGTTCCCAGCGCAGCCACCCCCAATAAATGGAACCCGCCAGCCAACTCCAGCTAAATCCTAAGATTAAATCGCCCCACACCTCGGTCTGTTCTTGCGATCGCCAAACATACCCCAGCGCCACCCACCCCAAGGTGAGCAGCAAACTCAGAATTGGGAATTGGCGCACCAGAGGCGCTTGGAAAAAAACCGGGACGCTAACTAAGAGTAGGGAAACAATGCCAACCTGCCACGGCCCAGGATAGGTTAAGGTTTGCCACCATTGGGTTTTGCGATCGCTTCCCCAGCGATTGACGGTCGATAGCTCGGAAAAGGGGGTGTGATTAAGCAAAGCGATTTTAATTTTTGTTACTTAAGTTTATCTTTTTTAAGATATCAGATTTGTCAATTCTTGCCCGTATCCCCCTGGGGGGTATTTTTATTGTAAGACCAATCGGCAAACTTCACCGAATCGTCATACATGGGGGTTTCGCAAGAGATTTAAAATTGATTACAATGCGGCCAGTATTTTCCAAAAACAGAGTATGACTCGAAATCAAGCGCTAAAGCTTACGAGTTTAGCGACCTTTACGGCGCTGTTCCTGCTGGGCTTAGAGGCCTGGAAGGCAACCGCTCAGGTACCGCCGACGGCTGAAATTTCGCCACTTAGCGAACAGATGAATATTTGGCAAGCTGCTTTTTTAGGGATGGTGCAGGGGTTAACCGAATTTATCCCAATTAGCAGTACGGCTCACTTAAAGGCCATTCCTGTATTTCTAGGATGGGGAGATCCGGGCGTCACCTTTACTGCCGTAATTCAGCTTGGCAGTATTGGAGCCGTTTTGTGGTATTTTTGGCGCGACTTAGTGCAAATTACCCAAGGAGCTTGGGGGGCGATTCAACGCCGAGATTACGAGCATCAAGACTATCAGATGGCGCTAGGGATTGGTTTAGGAACCCTACCGATTCTATTTTTCGGGGGATTGCTGAAAATCTTTGTCCCCGATTATGATAACTCTCCCCTACGGAGCATGGCAGCGATCGCCGGGGCCTCAATTCTCATGTCTCTATTACTGGGAATCGCCGAACGCCTAGGGAAACGCAAGCGCAACTTTACCGACCTTAACGTTTGGGACGGGATTAATATGGGACTAGCTCAAGTCCTCGCCTTAATGCCAGGGGTTTCCCGTTCGGGTTCCACCATCACCGCCGGGTTATTCATCGGCTTAGAACGCGCAACAGCAGCGCGATTTTCCTTCCTGTTAGGGCTTCCCGCCATTACCCTAGCTGGGATTGTTGAATTTGTTGGCGTCCTTAAAGATGGCTTTGCCACCAACAGCCTCGCCAACGTCTTCATCGGTTTAGTGTCGGCTGCGATTTTCTCTTATCTGTCCATTGTTTGGCTGATTCGCTTTTTGCAAACCCGCAGTACCTGGTTATTCATCTGGTATCGGTTAATTTTTGGCGTCGTTATCCTCAGCGCGATCGCCACAGGGTTGATCGAAAACAGCTAGGATCGGAACAGCCGATTATTTGTTATTTCCCCACCAGCCATGAGCGCTGTTTCCATGCGTCCAGCGACAATTAGCCGCGTCTTCTCCAACTCCATTGCTGATGAAATGGGATTTGAACCCGGAGATGCCATTATCTCCATCAACGGTCAGCAACCGCGAGATTTAATTGACTATCAATTTCTGTGCGCCGACGAGTTCCTAGAACTTGAAGTGCTGGACACTCGCGGGAAAACGCACCATCTCGAAATTGAGAAAGACTACGACGAAGACCTTGGACTCGAATTTGAAACCGCCCTATTTGATGGCTTAATTCAGTGTAATAACCGCTGTCCCTTTTGCTTTATCGACCAGCAGCCCCCTGGAAAGCGTCAAAGCTTATATCTTAAAGACGATGACTACCGCCTGAGTTTTCTCTACGGCAGTTATCTGACCCTCACTAACCTCACCCAGAGAGAGTGGGACAGAATTGACCAAATGCGCCTCTCTCCGCTTTACGTGTCCGTTCATGCCACAGAACCCGAAATTCGCACGCGACTGTTAAAAAACCCCCGCGCCGGACAACTTTTAGACCAATTGCGCTGGTTTCAAAAAAAACGGTTGCAAATTCATGCTCAAGTCGTCGTTTGTCCGGGAATTAACGACGGCGAACACCTGGAAAAAACCCTCTTAGATTTAGCCCAGTTCCACAAAGGCGAAATTCCCGCCGTAGCGTCTATCGCCGTGGTTCCCGTAGGTCTAACCAAATTTCGACCCACCGAAGACGAACTGATTCCCGTCTCTGTGGAAAAAGCCCAAGAAGTGATTCAGCAAGTTCAACGCTTGCAAGTTCAATTTCGGCAAAAACTGCATTCTACTCTAGTGTGGTTAGCCGATGAGTGGTTTCTGATTGCTGGCGAACCCATACCCCCGGAATCCCATTATGAAGATTATCCTCAAATTGGGAATGGGGTTGGCTCCATTCGTCTGTTTATTAAAGAATTCCAGCAAACGGCAAAAGCGCTACTCCCCAAGCGCCTCCCTCAACCGCGTAGCTTAACCTGGGTAGTGGGAAATGCGGTTGAAAAAGCCTTTGAACCCCTTGTCACTCAACTCAACCAAGTTGAAGGCTTAGAGGTGCGTTTAGCCGCCCTCCGCAGCGAGTATTGGGGGAGAGAGATTACCGTCACAGGCTTGCTAACGGGTCAGGATTTGCTTTTATCTTTACAAGGAAAAGCATTAGGCGATGGCATTCTGCTACCCACCGTGATGCTTAAACAGGGAGAAGCTGTATTTCTCGATGATATGAGGGTTGCAGACGTTGAAGCGCAGTTGCAAACCCCCATTTACCCGGTTGAAGGGGTTGAAGATTTAATAAATACCTGTTGTGCAGAGATTGGGAATGGGAAGGTTGGAGAAACAAAAGGAGAGATTGAGGTTGCTTAATTGAAACCCTACCTCAATCTCTGTACTCGATCTATCGCTATCCTCAATCAAAGCAAAACCTTCTCTAACGTCCCTTGTCTTGGGGTTGAGAAGAAGGAGTGCAACTGATGTGTAGATAGGACAGAAATTGCTAATCTCTAGCCAATTCTCAGCAGTTCTACATCAAAAACTAGCGTAGCGTTGGCAGGAATCACACCCCCTGCGCCGCGTTCTCCATAGCCTAACTCTGGGGGAATAATGAGTTGGCGGCGTTCGCCGACCTTCATTGTACCCACGCCTTCATCCCAACCTTTAATCACTTGCCCTACCCCAATTCTGAAGGAAAACGGGCGATTGCGATCGCGAGAGCTATCAAACTTTTTGCCATTACTGGCTAAGGTACCCGTGTAATGTACAACCACGGTATCCCCCTGTTTGGGGGTTGCGCCAGTTCCTTCTTTGAGAACGATATATTGCAAACCTGAAGGAGTTGTAATTGTTTCTCCTTCAGCAGGTGCAACTAGAGTTTCAGCAGCTTGGGCCACAATTTGACTCGCTACTGGGTCAATAACGACCAAATCTTCAATCCCCGCTGAGGGCATATTCGCAGCATTCGCTTCACCGCGAAAATTGGTAATCTGGGAGACCACCAGAACAACGACACAAACCAGCATCACGCTGACGCTGATTAAAATTTCTCGCACGACAACTACTCCTTAACAATGGGTGAACTACCGCCAATGCTTATTTTCTAAATCTCGAATTTGGCGTTCTAGGCGGTCAAGTCGTCCCCGCAACTCATCGAGTTCTGATTGGCGAGGTACTCCTAGATCCTGTAACACATTTCGGAGCTGACGCTGCATTTGGGAATCAAAATTGCCTTGTTCGGTCTTTAAGCGTTCCATGAGGTCATCAACCATCCCTTTTGCTTGTTCGGGGTTGACGGTTCCGTTTTTCACCCACTCATCGCTGACTTCCCGCAGTTTTTCAGCCACTAATGAGGTTGTCCCCACACCAATTAGCAGGAGTTGTTTGAGTAAAGTATTGCTATCCATAAGGTTTCTATCTAATTTCTGGCTGCTGTACCAGTTCTATTTTGCGTTATCTTAGCTCTGGTCTGTCGTTACCTGACATTCGTAATGACCGCCACTTTCTTCAGTGCTGAGTAGAAAGTGCTGAGTGCTGAGTGGGGAAGAGGGTGGGGGGAAAAGAGTGCTGAGTTGAAAGTGCTGAGTGCTGAGTGGGGAAGAGAGTAGCGAGTTCCGAGTTCTGAGTTCCGAGTGAGAAGAGGGTGGGGGGATGGGGAGGTGGGGAGGCTGACAGGTGTAGGTATTTTACGATTAGGAGGAGTTAGAGTGATAAAAAGCATCAACCGGGGAGGGAGGCAAAGTCTTCCACCTGGAAAGATGAATCGACAGACCGTTAAGTACATCAGCAATCAGA